>DATGLU010000352.1:0-3352 GCA_035294045.1 Roseiarcus sp.
TCGAGCGCCGCGGCAATGGCGTCAAGCTAACCGCCGCGGGCGACACCATGCTGCGCCATTCGCGCGCGACGCTGGCCGATTGGAGCAAGACTCGCGCCGAGATCGCGGCCCTCGCCGGCGACATTCGCGGCGAGGTGCGACTGATCTCGATCCCCTCGCTCCTCGTCAGCGTGGTGCCGCAAGCGATCAATGCGCTCGCCAAAAACCATCCCAATATCAGCTTCCGCGTCGTCGACGCCGATCCGGAAGTGCATGTCGCCGAGATGCGGGCGGCGCGGCCCGACATCGCGACCTTGTTCATCGACCGGCGCCATCGCCAGTACGAGGTCGTGACGCGGCTTCGCCTGGCGCTCGGCGCGATCATGCGGCCGGACCACCCGCTGGCGCGCGCCGGCAGCCTGACGCTGACCCAATGCGCCGCCTTTCCGGTCGTGATGCTCAACGATCCGTGGCTGCTCGACGCCGCCTCGGAGACGGAATTCATCCGCAGCGGCGCGCAATTCAAAGCGCGGCTCAAATCCAATTCGCTGATCCTGATGAAACAGGCGATCCGCGACGGGCTCGGCATCGGCTTCTTCACGCCGACCGGCTTTGTCGACGAATTGGCGAGCGGCGAGCTCGTCCATGTGCCGCTCGCCGAGCGCGGCCTCGCCAATAGCGAGATCGGCCTGCTCGTCCACAGAGAGCGGCTGTCGACGCCGCCGATCAGCCTCGCCGTCGAGGCGCTGGCTCGCGCCTTCGAGGATTTCGGCGCAAGACTGGCGCAAGCCGCCAAGCCGGCGCGAAACGGCGCCCGCCGAGCCTGACGCCGCCACGTTCAAGACCTACGGAGCCGCTCATTTGACCAGCCCGCTCGACGCTATCGCCCTGCGCGCCATCGACGGGCGCGAAGAGACGTTCGGCGCCTATGCCGGCAAGGCGCGGCTCGTCGTCAATGTCGCGTCGAAATGCGGCTTCACCCCGCAATATCGGGGACTGGAGGCGCTCTATCGGAAATACCGTGACCGCGGCTTCGTCGTGCTCGGCTTTCCTTGCGATCAATTCGGCCATCAGGAGCCGGGCGACGAGGCGGCGATCCGCGCCTTTTGCTCGGACCAGTACGAGGTGAGCTTTCCGCTCTTCGCCAAGATCGAGGTCAACGGCGCGAACGCCCATCCGCTCTATCGCGCGCTGAAGCGCATGGCGCCCGGCCTGCTCTGGACCAAGGCGATCAAGTGGAACTTCACCAAATTCCTGGTCGACCGTGAAGGTACGAAAGTGAAGCGCTACGCGCCGCGCGTGAAGCCGGAGGCGATCGCCGCGGATATAGAACGAGCGCTTGGGTGAACCTCCCCTTCTCCCCGCAAGGCGGGGAGAAGGTGGCCCGAAGGGCCGGATGAGGGGCTGCGCAGGACTCGAAAGGTACGCGCCGTCCGAAAGCGCTAATCCCTAGACTCAGCGCAGCCCCTCACCCGGCCGCTTCGCGGCTACCCTCTCCCCGCTGCGCGGGGCGAGGGGGAGACTGCGCGTAGCCGAGCCGCGCGTTCAGCGCCTCGAGCAATTCCGCCGCCGCCTCGGCGATCACCGTGCCCGGCGGGAAGATCGCGTCGGCGCCGGCCTGACGCAAAGCGTCGAAATCCCGCGGCGGGATGACGCCGCCGACGACGATCATCACATCGGCGCGGTCGGCCCGGGTCAGCGCCGCCTTGAGCGCCGGGACCAATGTCAGATGGCCGGCGGCGAGCGAGGAGACGCCGACGATGTGCACGTTGTTCTCGAGCGCCTGGCGCGCCACTTCCTCGGGCGTCGCAAAGAGTGGGCCGATATCGGCATCGAAGCCGAGATCGGCGAAGGCGGAGGCGATGATCTTCTGGCCGCGATCGTGGCCGTCCTGGCCGATCTTGGCGACGAGGATGCGCGGCCGCCGGCCTTCGTTCTCCAGGAACGCCTCTGTCATCCGCACAATGCGCGCGATCGCCGCCTCGTCGCCGGCTTCGCGCCGATACACCCCGGCGATCGCCTTGATCTCCGCGACGTGCCGGCCGAAAGCCTTCTCCATCGCCAGCGACATTTCCCCGACCGTCGCCTTGGCCCGCGCCGCTTCGATGGTCAGCGCAAGGAGATTGGCGCCGCCGCGCGCGCCATTGGTCAGCGCCTCCAGAGCCTGGCGAGTCTTTTCTTCGTCGCGCTCGGCGCGCAGGCGCTTCAGCTTGCCGATTTGCTGGGCGCGCACCGCCTGGTTGTCTACCTTCAGGACGTCGATCGGCGGCTCGGATTGCGAGCGGTATTTATTGACGCCGATCACCGCCTGCCGGCCGGAATCGATGCGCGCCTGGGCGCGCGCCGCCGCCTCCTCGATGCGCAGCTTGGGCAGGCCCTGCTCGATCGCCTTGGCCATCCCGCCCAAAGCCTCGACCTCGTCGATATGGGCCTTGGCCTTCTTCGCCAGCTCCGCAGTCAGGCGCTCGACATAATACGAGCCGCCCCAGGGATCGATGATCCGCGTCGTTCCGCTCTCCTGCTGCAGGAAGAGTTGCGTGTTGCGGGCGATGCGCGCCGAGAACGGCGTCGGCAGCGCCAGCGCCTCGTCCAGCGCATTGGTGTGCAGCGATTGGGTATGCCCTTGAGTCGCCGCCATCGCCTCGATCTGGGTGCGCACGATGTTGTTGAACGGATCCTGCGCGGTCAGCGACCAGCCGGACGTCTGGCAATGGGTGCGCAAGGCTAGGCACTTTTCCGATTGCGGGTTGAATCCTTTGACGAGGCCCGACCAGAGCAGCCGCGCGGCGCGCAGCTTGGCGATCTCCATGAAGAAATTCATGCCGATCGCCCAGAAGAAGGAGAGGCGCGGCGCGAATTGGTCGATGGTCAGGCCGGCCGCCAAGCCGGCGCGGATATATTCGAGCCCATCCGCCAGCGTATAGGCGAGCTCCAAATCCTGCGTCGCGCCGGCCTCCTGCATGTGGTAGCCGGAAATCGAGATCGAATTGAATTTCGGCATATGCGCCGCGGTGAAGGCGAATATGTCGGAGACGATGCGCATCGATGCGGCGGGCGGATAGATGTACGTGTTGCGCACCATGAATTCTTTGAGGATGTCGTTCTGGATCGTGCCCGAGAGCGAGGCCATCGGCGCGCCCTGCTCCTCGGCCGCGACGATGTAGAGGGCGAGCACCGGCAAAACTGCGCCGTTCATCGTCATCGACACGCTGACTTGGCTGAGCGGGATGCCAGAAAAAAGCGTGCGCATGTCGTAGATCGAATCGATCGCGACGCCGGCCATGCCGACATCGCCTGCGACGCGCGGATGATCCGAATCGTAGCCGCGATGCGTGGCGAGATCGAAGGCGACGGAGAGGCCCTTCTGGCCGGC
>DATGLU010000353.1:0-3594 GCA_035294045.1 Roseiarcus sp.
TCGTCGGCGCGCTGATTTTCCGGGAGCGACGCATTGTGCGAGACGTCGCCATCTGCGCCGTTATGCTCAGCTTTCTTGCGCTCTCGCCGATCATGTTTTGGCGGTTGATGTCCGACAAAGTCATCTATTTCAAGGCGTATAACACGTTCTTTGTTTTGTGCCTCGCAATGACCGTTCTCACGCTATTCGAGACCGCCTTTTCGTATCTGCGGCAATTTCTGGTCGTTCACCTCACCATGCGCGTCGACGTCAAGTTGTCGACGTACATGTTCGACAAGCTGCTCAGCCTCCCGATCGACTTCTTCGAACGGACTCAAACCGGAAAAATTGCTCATGACGCTCAGCAACTTTGGAAAATACGAACATTTCTCATGAGCCAATTGTTCGGAACGGTCCTGGATTCTGCGACCCTGCTGGTCTTCATTCCCATCATGTTTTTCTTTAGTCCGATCATGACCGCAGTCGTCTTAGCGTCTTGCGGGCTGATGACGCTGTGGATCGTTGCGATGTTGCCGATCGCTCGCCGCAAGGCGTCCGCGGTCGAAAAGGCGGAATCGGAGCGCGGCGCATTCCTCGTCCAGACTCTCTTCGGCGTTCGGACTGTTAAATCCCTGGCGATGGACGCGCGGCAGCGCCACATTTGGGACGTTCTTACCGCTCGTGTCGCGCGATTGCGCTATTCGGCTGGCATGACAGGCAATCTCATTCAAACCGTAACTCGGCCGGTGGAGCGATTCGCCGTGAGCGGCTCTTATGCTGTCGGCGTGTATTTGGCTCTCTCGACAAGCGATCCCGTCTATATCGGCGCGCTATTTGCGTTCCTTATGCTGTCGCAGCGCGTCTCCGGGCCATTGCTGCAAATGGCCCGGCTGGTCAATCAATATGACGAGGCGCGCATTGCCGTGGCGGTGGTCGCCCAACTCGTCAATCAAGCCCCGGAGGAAGGTCGGTCTGGCCACGGCGTTCGCACTCCCCTCAACGGGCACATCGTGTTTTCGAACGTGACGTTTAAGTATTTCGGAGCATCAAGCCCCGCTCTGCAGGACGTAACCTTCGAGACCCCTCTTGGCACGACGCTGGGCGTAATGGGGCGGAGCGGCTCCGGAAAGACGACCATCACCCGTTTGCTGCAGCGCCTGCACTCCAATTACGAAGGATTGATCAAGATCGACGGCGTCGACGTGCGTGAATATGACGTCGATCATCTGAGGCGCAGTATTGGCGTCGTGCTTCAAGAAAACTTCTTATTCACCGGAACAATTCGAGAAAACATCTGCGCGGCCAAGTCGGACGCCACATTCGATGAGATGGTGCGCGCCGCGCGTCTCGCCGGCGCTGAGGAGTTTATCGATCGGCTGCCGCGCGGTTATGAAACTCACATTTTTGAGGGCTCGCCAAACCCTTCCGGCGGTCAGCGACAAAGGCTCGCGATCGCCCGCGCCTTGATATTGGATCCGCGAATCCTGATACTCGACGAGGCGACGAGCGCGCTCGATGCGGAAAGCGAAGCAATCGTGACCGCGAACTTATCGAGGATCGGCCGTGGGCGGACGATGATCATCATTTCGCACCGGCTGGCCTCGCTGGTGTCAGCGGACGCGATCTTGGTGCTGGAGCGCGGCAAGGTAGAGGATATTGGTCGGCACGAGGAGTTGCTTCGACGCTGCGCGATTTATAGCGGCTTGTGGCATCAGCAAACCAGTCACATTACGGCCGCCAGCAGCATTCTCAAACTATCGCCGTTAGGGCCTCGCCGTGTTACTTGAGCGTCCAAAACAAACGCTGCGCTCCGCCAAGCCTGTCGAGCCTAGGACGTCGCTCGACCTGATTCAGGCGTTCCACTCCGAAACGGAGACGCTCAGAGTTCAGCGCGAGCCGGCATGGGCGCGCGTGACTGTCGCGACGCTCGCGGCGCTGTTCATCGCGCTGCTAGTCATGATGTTTCTAACGCGGCTCGATCGAGTGGTGACGAGCGTCGCCGGCAAGATTGTCTCGTCAAACCGGGTGAACGTCATTCAGGCGCTCGATCCATCGATCATTAAAAGCATCGATGTTCGCGTCGGCGACCAGGTCGAGAAAGGTCATTTGCTTGCGACGCTCGATCCGACCTTCGCCGCCGCCGATGTCCGCCAATTGCGCGAGCAGGTTGCGAGCCTAGAGGCGCAGATCGCTCGTGACGCGGCGCAGCTGGATGGAAAAGCCCTGGTTCTGCCGGTCTGGAGCGACCCGGATCTTGCTAAATACGCTCGGATTCAAAAGGACTATTACGACCAGCAGGTCGCTCAGTATAAGGCGCAGGTCGCGAGCTTTGACGCAAAAATCCAAATGACCGAGGCGACCGTTGCGAAATATCAAAGTGACGAATCCCGGTATCAGCAACGAGAAGAGGTGGCCAAGAAGATCGAGGACATGCGCTCGATCTTGGCGTCGCACGGAACGGGATCGCAGCTTAATCTCTATACTTCGCAAGATCAGCGCCTCGAAATGCTGCGTTCGCTTGAATTTGATCACAACAGTTTGGTGGAGGCCCAACACACGCTCGCCTCGACCAAGGCCGACCGGGAAGCATTTATCCAGCAATGGTCGACGCAGCTCAGTCAGGATTTGGCGACCGCCCGAACCAATCTTGATAACGCCAAGGCGCAGTTGACCAAGGCCGAAAAGCATCAAGACTTGGTGCGCATCACCGCGAACGAGCCTTCGGTGATTCTAACGCTTTCGAACGTCTCTGTCGGATCGGTTCTCAAAGAAGGCGATACGCTGTTTACGACAATGCCCCTGAACACGCCCGTCGAAGCCGAAATCGATATTCTTTCCAGGGATGTCGGATTCGTCAGGCCAGGCGATCAATGCGTTATCAAGATCGACGCTTTCAATTACATGGAGCACGGCACGGCGGAGGGGACCATTCGTTGGATCAGCGATGACGCGTTTACGACAAACGATGACGGCCATCAGGTCGACGCCTTTTACAAAGCGCGATGCAGCGTCGACAAGATGCATTTCAAGCAAGTCCCGGCCAAGTTTCGCCTTATTCCGGGCATGACGCTGCAAGGAGACGTCAAAGTCGGCACGCGCTCCGTCGCAATGTATCTCCTCAGCGGCGTTCTTAGAGGATTTAGCGAATCGATGCGCGAGCCTTGACGGCTTCGATCGAAATGGGTCGTCTGGTGGAACCAAGCGTGGATGGAAAGCTGGAGGAAATGGCCCGACCGTATGTTTTTTAGGCGTTCTGGCGCAAGTCTCTGCCGCCGCGGAAACGCTCTCTACGAAAGGCGGCAATTTCTCGCCGCCTTTCGATGTTGGAGAGATGCGGAAACGCGGGGAGACGCTGAAGCCAGCTTTCGCGTCGCCATGCTTTATGAGCGGGGCGAGGGCGTCATGAGGAGTTTGCCAGACGCCTTAGAATGGCACAAAAAGGCGGCGCTGCGCGGGCACGCAGAAGCGCAATATCGCCTGGGCTTTTTATATTTGTCAGGCTTCGCAGCTGCGCCGAGCGGCGCGGAGTCCTGGCTCCGCGCCGCCGGAGACTTTTCGCGTGGCAATTTGCGGAACTCGGTGTCGGCGCTCTTCCCAAACGGCGTCGCCGTGGAG
>DATGLU010000354.1:0-4113 GCA_035294045.1 Roseiarcus sp.
CTTTCTCGGCGCCGGCGCCTATCGCCATCATGTGCCGGCGAGCGTCGATCATCTCATCCAGCGCTCCGAGTTCCTGACCAGCTACACGCCGTACCAGCCGGAAATCGCGCAGGGGACGCTGCAGACGCTGTTCGAGTTCCAGACCCAAGTCGCGGCGCTGACCGGCATGGAGATCGCCAACGCCTCGATGTATGACGGCTCGACCGCCTGCGCCGAGGCGGTGCTGATGGCGCATCGCCTGACCAAGCGAAAAAAGGCGGTTCTGTCCGGCGGCCTGCACCCGCATTACGCCGAAGTCGTCCGCACGTTGGCGACGATGGCCGAGGATGAAACCGTTATTCTATCGCCGGACATTTTCGGGCGCGAGGATATTGCCGCCGCGATCGACGAGGAGACGAGCTGCGTCGTCGTGCAGAATCCCGATTTCTTCGGCAATTTGCGCGACCTTGCGCCGATCGCCGCCGCCGCGCAGGCCAAGGGCGCGCTACTTGTCGCGGTCTTCACCGAGGCGGTTTCGCTCGGCGCGGTGCGCTCGCCCGGCGAGATGGGCGCCGATATCGTCGTCGGAGAAGGCCAGTCGATCGGCAACGCCCTGAATTTCGGCGGACCTTACGTCGGCCTGTTCGCGACGCGCTTGAAGAATGTCCGCCAGATGCCGGGCCGGCTCGCCGGCGAGACGGTCGACGCGGAAGGGCGGCGCAGCTTCACCCTGACGCTCTCGACCCGCGAGCAGCATATCCGGCGCGAGAAGGCGACGAGCAACATCTGCACCAATTCCGGCCTCTGCGCCCTCGCCTTCACCATCCATATGAGCCTGCTCGGCGAGAAAGGCTTGCGCCGTCTCGCCAAGGTCAACCACGCCAACGCCGTCGCGCTGGCGGAGAGGCTCGCCGGCGTCAAGGGCGTCAGCGTCCTCAACGAATGCTTCTTCAACGAGTTCACTTTGCGCACGCCGCGCCCCGCCGCCGAGGTGATCGAGGCGCTGGCGAGGAAGGGCGTGATCGGCGGCGTCCCGGTCTCGCGCCTCCTGCCCAAGGCCGGGCTCGACGACCTCATTGTCGTCGCCAGCACCGAGACCAATACCGAAAGCGACCGCGCCGCCTATGCCGCCGCGCTCGCCGAAATTCTTTCGTGACGGATCCAGGCGCGAGAGGCTTCAAGGACCAAATGAACATGCTCAACAGGCAAGGACGCGCGACTCGCGCCGTTGAGGTCGCGCTGGCGGCGCCCGCCACTTTCACCGGCAATCGCGGCCTCGACATGGAGGAGGCGCTGGTTTTCGAGACCGGCCGGGTCGACGCCACCGGCGTCGATATCGACGAGCCGGCGCCGTTCGCCTCGCGGCTCGGCGCGCATGAGCGCGCCGCGCCGATCGGCCTTCCCGGCCTGACCGAGCCGGAAGCCTTGCGCCATTATGTGCGCCTGTCGCGGAAGAACTATTCGATCGACGCCGGCTTGTACCCGCTCGGCTCGTGCACGATGAAGCACAATCCGCGTCTCAACGAGAAGATGGCCCGGCTCGCCGGCTTCGCCGACATCCATCCATTGCAGCCTTTCTCGACCGCGCAAGGCGCGCTCGAACTTATCGATGCGTTGGCGAGGACTTTGATGGCGCTCACCGGCATGAGCGCCATCGCGATGTCGCCCAAGGCCGGCGCGCATGGCGAACTCTGCGGCATGATGGCGATCAAGGCCGCGATCGTGGCGCGGGGCGAGGCCGAGACTCGCCGCGTCGTGCTGGTGCCCGATTCGGCCCATGGCACCAATCCGGCGACCGCCGCCTTGATCGGCTTTTCGGTCCGCGCCGTGCCGGCCAATGCCGAAGGGATCGTCACGGCGGAGGCGGTGAAAGCGGCGATCGGGCCGGATGTGGCGGCGATCATGCTGACCAATCCGAATACGTGCGGCCTGTTCGAGCGCGAAATCGCCGAGATCGCCGCGGTCGTCCATGAGGCCGGCGCTTATTTCTATTGCGACGGCGCCAATTTCAACGCGATCGTCGGCAAGGCGAAGCCGGGCGCTCTCGGCGTCGACGCGATGCATATCAATCTGCACAAGACGTTCTCGACGCCGCATGGCGGCGGCGGCCCGGGGGCCGGGCCGGTCGTCTTGTCGGAGCGCCTCGCGCCCTTCGCGCCGGTTCCTTATCTCAAGCGCGACGGCGACGGCCTGGCCTTGGTCGAGCATGCCGCCGAAGGCGGGCGATCCTTCGGCCGGCTGTCGGCCTTTCATGGCCAGATGGGCATGTTCGTGCGCGCGCTCGCCTTCATCCTCTCGCATGGCGCGGACGGCCTGAAACAGGCTTCCGAAGACGCCGTCCTGTCGGCCAACTATATCCGCGTCTGCCTCAACGACCTGATGTCGTCGCCCTTTGGCGATCGTCCCTGCATGCACGAAGCCCTGTTCGACGACCGCTGGCTGAAAGAGACCGGGATCACGACGCTCGATTTCGCCAAGGCGATGATCGACGAGGGCTACCACCCGATGACCGTGTATTTCCCGCTCGTCGTCCACGGGGCGATGCTGATCGAGCCGACCGAATCGGAATCCAAGGCGAGCCTCGATTTGTTCATCATGACTTTGCGCGACCTCGCGCTCGGCGCCCTTGCCGGCGACCGCGAGCGGTTCCTGTCGGCGCCGCGCTTGGCGCCGCGCGGGCGACTCGACGAGACCCGGGCGGCGCGGCAACCGATCTTGAAATGGACGAAGCCCCCGCCGGCTTGACGCGGACGCGCCGTCGCTTGGCGCCGCGCGAGACTCGATTCATACTGGCCTTAGGGACCGATTTGTTCGGCGCCTCGCGGTCAGAGAAACGAACAATGTTCGGCAAACCCGTCGCTTCCTTGAGACTTTTGCTCGCTGTGCTGTGCGCCGCGCTGATCGGCGCATTCGTGGCGGGCGATGCAGCAAGGGCCCAGAATCAGCCCGCCGCCCCGGCGGCGCAAACGCCGGCTGCGACGCCGGCTCCTTCCGCAGCGCCCGTGGCCCCCGCCCCCGCCGCGTCGCCCGCCTCTCCCCCGGCGGCGGCCGGCGCCGCGCCGCCCAATGCGCCCGCCGCGCCGGCGACGCCGCAAGCTCAGACGCCGGCGCCGCTCCCCGCCCCGCCGCAGAGCGACGCCGCCGAGACGCCGACCATCCAGCTCGCGGCGCGTCCCGCCGCCTATATCGAGAGCAAGGCGAATTGGGACGAAGGGTTCAGCGCGATCAACAACGCAATTGCAGCGGTCGACGCCGAGCTCGCCAAAGCCGGCATGAAGCCGGCGGGACGGCCGATCGCCGTCTTCACCGAGACGGACGATACGAGCTTCCGCTTCCGCGCCATGGTGCCGATCGACGCCATCCCGGACGGCAAGACGAGCCTCTCCGATACGGTGAAATTCGGCCAGACGCCGGCCGGCAAGGCGATGAAATTCGAGCATCGCGGCTCGTACGAGGACATCGATTCGACCTATGAGGCGATCACCGCCTTTCTCGACGAGAAGGGGCTCGAATCGCAAAATCTTTTCTACGAAGAGTATTTGAACGACGTGAAAGCGCCCGACGATCCAACGCTCGAAGTCGATATCTACGTGCTGCTGAAGTGAACGCCGCGGAAAGCTCCCGTCCGCCGCCGGCGATCCTGTTCGATCTCGACGGAACGCTGACCGATTCGGCGCCCGGCATCGTCAATTGCGCGCTCTACGCCTTGCGCCGCTTCAACGAGACGCGCGGCGCGACTCTACCGATTCCCGAACCTCACGCCTTGCGTTTTCTGCTCGGGCCGCCCTTGCGCGAGTCTTTCGTCAAGCTGGCCGGCCCCGAAGCGGCCGACGCGCTCTTGGCGTTCTATCGGGAGCGTTACGAGCCGATCGGCCTTTTGGAGAACAGCGTCTTCCCGAACATTGCGTCGAGCCTCGAGGCGCTCGACGCGAAAGGCTATCGTCTCTTCGTTGCGACGTCGAAGCCCGAGCACTACGCGCGGCGCATCCTCGATCATTTCGATCTTTCCCGCTTTTTCGCCGCCATCCACGGCTCCGAGCCTGACGGGGCGCGCGCCAATAAAGGCGCGCTGATCGCTTATGTGCTGAGCCGCCATGCAATTGCGCCCGCAAACGCCGCGATGATCGGCGATCG
>DATGLU010000355.1:0-3320 GCA_035294045.1 Roseiarcus sp.
GCATCCTCATTGCGATGATCGCCGAGCCGTTCATCGAGGCGTTCCGCGCCTTGCTCGGTCAAGGCGTCGTTACCCACGAAGCGCCGACCGACGAGAGCGCCGGCAAGGTCCCGCTCTATGAATATTGCTGGAACCATACGACCTTGCACATGCTCAAAGGCGACCGCTCGATCACCTATCTGCAATGCCTGTTTCCGCATGACCGGCTGATCGCGACGGTCGAGACAATGGTTGCGACATTCGGCGACGAAGTCCCGCACCATCTCGAATTCTCGCGCTATGCCGGCCATCTCACCGCCAGCGCGCTGCCGATCGTTCGTTATAAGAGCCCCGAACGACTCAATGAGATCATCGCCACGTACGAGGCGAACGGCGTCTTCGTGGCCAATCCGCATGTCTATACGCTGGAGGATGGCAGCCGCTATCGCCGCGCCGATGCCGATCAGTTCGGCTTCAAAACCGAGGTCGACCCGTACGGCCTGCTCAATCCCGGCAAGATGAAGAGCTATATCGGCAAGCCCTGGAAGCCGGCCTAACTCCCAAAGGGTGAGAGATCAGGATCAAGGGATACGGCGCCGCCCATGAGCTTGAAGTACTTGCCGCGAAACGTTCTTGGGCCAGCCATTTCCCCTTCGGGAGCGGGGTTCATAGTCAGCCTGCCGCTTTATTGTCGGTGCGCTTGCATGATCCGGCTCATCGCCGGCCCGTCGGACTCGACGAAGAGGAGACGCGCGGCTTGCTCGCTCAAGCGGTCGGACGCCCAATAGTAAAGGATGTCGCGCTCCGGCTCCTTATAGGCGCGCTCACGATAGAGATGGCGCCCGTACGTCGTGATGTTGACCGGGCCGGTCCATTTCGTGACGACCGGAACGCGCAATTCTCCGGCGTCGCGCCCGATCACCCATTGACGGTGCTGCGGGCCGCCGACGGCGAGGAGCGCTCGCGTTCCATCCGGTTGCTGCGTCATCGAAGCGCCTCCCGCAGAACTCGCGCCGTCGCCCAGCATGGGTGCGGCGCTCTGATCGCGCCGAAAGCAAAAAACCCGCGGCTGGCGAAAACCAGACGCGGGCCTTGGGCCGGTCGTCCCGCCGGTACATCCGCGGCGGGACAGATCAGCGAAACTGGGACTTGATTAAAGAGCCCGCAGATTGTCGGCCGAGGATTTGCCGGTCCGGCGATCAGACGTCAGCTCGAAGGACACCTTCTGGCCTTCATGGAGCCCAGGCAATCCGGCGCGCTCGACCGCGCTGATATGAACGAAAACATCCTTTGCGCCATCGTCCGGCTGGATGAATCCGAAGCCCTTCTGGCTGTTGAACCACTTCACGGTTCCTTGCGTCATACTTATTCCTTACGTGCGTTTTCAGGCGCGCGCAGCGGCGCCGCCCAGATTTCCGAGATTTGGAAGAAATTCGTCAGTCCGTCGGCAAAATGCGACGAGGCCAAGTCGTTCGGCCGAAGCTCGATAGACGACAGATAGGCTCATTGAGCCGAAATTGCAAGGAAGAAAGCAGAAGCGGCAAGAAAGATGATCGAATGATATAGCTATTTGACGGCGCCGAGCCTATATACCGTCGATCATCGGCATAAGCATCGGCCGCCGATGGCTGAGAGACTGATCGCGCTCCCGCCTCGCCTATGGGAGTCGGCCGTGACCCCCCATCACTTCGCGATTGCGCGCCAATCCGAATGGCGGTCGCCCATTCGCTCTCGACCATCCTGGAGTCCCGCGCTTTGCAAGTGCTCGTCCGCGATAACAATGTCGACCAAGCCCTCCGCGTTCTGAAGAAGAAGCTGCAACGCGAGGGCGTCTTCCGGGAAATGAAGCGGCGGCGCTTTTACGAGAAGCCTTCGGAGAAGGCGACGCGGGAAAAGTCGGAGGCGATACGCCGCGCGCGAAAGCTGGCGCGAAAACAGGCCATCCGTGAAGGATTGATCCAGGCGCCGGCCAAGGCAAAAGTCGAGCCTGGCAGGGCGCGGAGGGCGCCGCGGCCGGAGCCGGTCGCGACGGTAAACAGCCTATGAGGAAAGGCATGAAAATCTATATTTTCAAGTCCGAGGCCCGGAGCGATCTCAGAGCCTTTTGCGACGACGCCGCCGGCGCCAAGCTGCCGAGCCACTTTCGGCCATGGCGCGCCATCGGCGTGGTTCGTCCCGACCGCGCGCCGCCGCACAATCTTCCGCGCGCCGCGATCGAGCAATCGATCGCCGATAACGGCTTCCAATTGTGGCGGCTGAAGGCGTCCTGAGAGATTTGCGCGATCGGCGCGGGACGGGCTTCTGCGTTTCCGACGCCGCTTTTAGACGTCAGATCGCCGAAATCGCCGCCATCTCCTTCTCGCTCAGCGCGAAGTCGAAAATCGCGAAATTCTCCGCCAAGTGCTCGCGGCGCGCCGCCTTCGGGATCGCGACGAGACCTTGCTGAACATGCCAGCGCAGGCAGACCTGCGCCGCGCTCTTGCCATGCGCCGCCGCGATGCGTTTCAGCAGCGGATCGCTGGCCAGCGCGCCTTTGCCGAGCGGCCGGTACGAGACGAAGGCGACGCCGCTCCTACGGCATTCTTTGATCAGCGGCGCCTGGTTGTGGCGCGGATGGGATTCGCATTGGTTGGCGATGATCGGCTCGCTCGACAGCGCGATCGCCCGGCGAAGCAGGTCGATGGAGAAATTGGAGACGCCGATATGGCGCGCCAAGCCGCGCCGCTTGGCGTCGCAGAGCGCCGCAATCGAATCCTTCAGCGGGATCGACGGATTGGGCCAATGGATCAGCAGCAGATCGACGCTCGCCATTTGCAGCCGCGTCAGGCTCGCTTCGGCCGAGCGCTGCAAATCGCCTTGGCCGATATCGCTGCTCCAGACTTTCGTCGTGACGAACACCTCCTCGCGCTTGGCGCCGCTCGCCCGCAAGCCTTGCCCGACTTCGCGCTCATTGCCGTACATCGCCGCGGTGTCGATATGGCGATAGCCGAGCGCGAGCGCATCAGCGACCGCCTCCGCGCATTCCGGCCCGCGCAAATTCCATGTGCCGAGGCCGAGCGCCGGAATGCGCGCGCCTTGCGCCTCGACGAACGGCGCGGCCGCGCTCATCTTTCGCCTTTCTCTTTATCGTAGCGCGCCTTGGTCTCGGCGTTGGGCGGATAGAGGCCGGGCAGACTCGCGCCTTTCTCCACTTCGCCCATGATCCATGCTTCGAGCTTTTCCTGCTCGCGCGCCTCGGCGAGGACGGCGGCGAGCAGCGCGTCCGGGATCAAAACAGCGCCGTCGCCGTCGGCGACCACGACGTCGCCGGGCATCACCGCGACGCCGCCGCAGCCGATCGG
>DATGLU010000356.1:0-8401 GCA_035294045.1 Roseiarcus sp.
ATCCCAACCAGAAGATCAAATACCTGCGTGACTTCATGTGCCTGTTCAATCCGGGCGACATCGTCAAATGGCGGCCTATCGACCGGGCCGAATACGACTCGATCGTCGCCGACGTTGAGGGCGGAAAGTTCTCGCCAAAAATGGCCAATGTCGATTTCTCTCTCGACGCGTACCACGCCGACATCGATGGCGCCAACGCCAAGCTGACGGGGGCGCTTAATGGCCATTAAAGTCGTCAAGCCGGGCCTTTCGACGACGGTGCAGGATCTCGGGCGCCCCGGCTACTATCATATCGGCATCCCCCTGTCCGGCGGCATGGACCGGTTCGCGCTTCGCACGGCAAACCTCTTGGTCGGCAATCCGGAGGGAGCCGCTGTTCTCGAAGCGGCGTTTCTGGGACCGGAGCTTGAATTCACCGCCGATGCGACGGTGGCGGTCACGGGCGCCGAACTGCCTCCGAAAGTCGACGGCGCCGAGCGCGCCGCTTGGACTTCATTCGTCGTCAAGAAAGGGCAGACCCTTTCTTTCGCTTTCCTGAAGCGCGGCGCGCGCGCCTATATCGCCGTTTCCGGCGGCGTCGACGTCCCCGTCGTGCTCGGCTCTCGATCGACCTACGCGCTCGGCGCCCTCGGCGGCTTCAAGGGCCGTAAGCTTGAAGCCGGCGATGAATTGCCCGTCGGCGCGGTGAACGGCGCCGCTGCTGGAAGAACCGTGCCGCCAAATCTGCGTCGTACGCCGGGATCGCCGGCCGTCTTGCGGATGATGCCGGGGCTTTATTGGCATCGGATCACTGAGGCGGCCGGCAAGCGCTTTTTCGACGACGTGTGGAAGGCGGCGCCGGAGGCCGATCGCATCGGCTATCGCTTCCGCGGCGGCCGACCGCTGGAATTCGCGCCGCGCGAGCAGCCGTTCGGCGCAGGCTCCGATCCGTCCAACATCGTCGACGCCTGCTATCCCTATGGCTCGATCCAAGTGCCGGGCGGGACCGAGCCGATCATCCTGCACCGCGACGCCGTCTCGGGCGGCGGGTATTTCATGATCGGCGCCGTGATTTCGGCCGATCTCGATCTGATCGGTCAGCTCCAACCGCACGCGCCGGCGGTTTTCGCGCCGGTCACGATGGACCAGGCGCTCGCGGCGCGGCGCGAGCGGCAAATGCTCCTCGCCAAAATACGCGAGGCGCTCTGAAGCTCCGCGATTGGCGGCGCCGGCGCCGCCAATCGCTCACGGGTTAGATCGCGACGGGCCCCTTCTTGAGCGCTTGCTCGCGATAGTCTCGCGGAGGCACGCCGAATTGCGCTTTGAAGGCACGGCTAAACTGGGCTTGATCGCTGAAGCCCCACTTGTAGGCGATTTCCGCGACGGTTTGCTTGCGGCTCGGATCGCCGAGCGCTTCGCGGCAGGCGTCCAGTCGCTGGTCGCGAATCCAGGCGCCAAGCGTCCGATTGGCGTCGCGGAACAGTTCGTGCAAGTAGCGCGTCGAAATGTGGCAGGCGCGCGCGATCGTCTCGGGGTCGAGGTCGCTGTCGCCGAGTCGGCTGCGGACGTAGCTTTCGATGCGCGACAGATGCGCGGCGCGCACGGCCGTCGCGCCGGCGGTCAGGGTTCGATCGTCGTCTTTGAGCGCAAGGACGAGCAACTCGACCAGTTGACGCCCGACCGTCGCCCGCAGTTCCTCGGACATGCCGTCAATACGGCGTGGGATCAATTCGAGTATATCGAAGAAAAGACCGCCGCCGCCCCGCGTGATGTCGAACTGCAAGGAACAGAAGCGATCGGGCTGCCGGATCCTGCCGCTGAGCGCCGCGGCCGAAACCTTGACCACCCAGAGGTCGGCCGGCTCGGCGTGGCTGAATATGTAGGGCTCGTGACTGCGCTCGAGAATGAGGCCCCCGGGGCGGCACCGCATGTCCTTTCCGCACTGCGAGAAGAACACTTCGGACTGAACCGGAAGAGTGACGAGATAGTGCTCCTCGCGCTCGCCGCGGAAGTGGTGCAGAAGCCTTCGATATTCCAGCGGCTCCGAGGCGAGGCGCGACAGCGAAACATCGCCGAGATTCCAAATTCTGAGGTCGCCCGCAAAGCGATCGGCGTCGGCGAACTTCAGATCGAGCGGAAAATAGGTCGCCGCGATCGTCTCGTGCCAGTGCCGGCTTCGATCGCGCGGCTCGCAACCAGCCGTCGAAATCTGCTTCACCCGCGCCCCCGAAGTCCGCGGAAACTGAGGGATATTGCGGCCGGCCTTCGCGCAAAGTCAAATCTCAATGCGCCTTATGCAAAGACCTTCGCCTTCAGCTTCGGTAGGGTCCTTCTCCTCGACTGCGGCATACACGGAAATAGGCGCGAGGTCGGGGCGTCGCCGCTGCGGAGGACCTGGCTGCGCGGATCGCCCTGCGCGTCGGAAGCGGGGTCCCTATGAGAGCAGCAAAGAATACGGCGCGCCGGCCGAAAAAACCTATTGTCGACCCGATCACGCTCTCTGTCGTGCGCGGCGTGCTCGAAACGACGCAGCGCGAGATGACGCTTTCGCTCGAGAAGACGGCCCGATCTTCCGTCTTCAATCTCGCCCATGATTACTCGACGGCCCTGTTCAACGCCAAGCCGGAAATGATCCTCCAGGGACAGGACATCCCGATCCATCTTGGCTCGCTCATCCCTGCGATGAAATCAGTCGCGAAATTCTTCGACGGCGATATTCACGAAGGCGACCTGATCCTCCATAACGACCCCGCTTTCGGCGGCAGCCATGCGATCGACACCTGCATGTACAAGCCGGTGTTCTACAAAGGCAAGCTCGTCTATTGGACCGTGTGCAAAGGCCACCTCACCGATATCGGCGGGCCGGTGCCGGCGGGCTACAACCCGACGGCCAAGGAAATCTATGCCGAATGCCTGCGCATTCCACCGGTGAAGATCTGGGACAAAGGTAAGCCCAGACGCGACGTGCTCAACATGATTTTCACGAACATGCGGGCGCGCCGCGACCAGGAGGGAGATTTCAACGCGCTGATCGGCGCCTGCCAGGTCGGCGAGCGCAACCTGATCGCGATCATCGAGAAATACGGCCTCGAAACCGTCGACTCGTGCATAAACGAACTGCTCGATATGGCGGATCGCCATATGCGCGCTCTGATCAAGACGGTTCCCAACGGAACCTACGAAGGCGTCGCCATTCTCGAGGACGCCGGGCATGGCTTCGGCGACTTCGAGATCAAGGCGAAGGTCACGATCAAGGACGACCGCTGTCATATCGCGATTTCGAGTCCTCCTCAGATTCCCTATTTCATCAATTCTTACGAAGGCAACTCGCATTCCGGCGTCTATCTCGGCCTGATGATGTTTGCGGCGCTGCCGCCGCCTTATAACGAGGGGCTATACCGCTGCGTAAGCGTCGACTTCGGACCGAAGGGTACGATCTGCAACGCGATCGAGCCGGCGCCGCATATGAATTGTACAACGACGCCGATGGAGACGTTGACCGATGCGGTGCGCTTGGCCTTCGAGAAAGCGATGCCCTCGAAGGTCGCCGCGTCTTGGGGGCACGCCAATGGGCTCAATGTCGCCGGTTGGGACAGCCGCACCAACGAAGAATACGTGACAATGGTGCTCGCCACGATCATTTCCGGCGGCGGCGCGACCCCGCATCAAGACGGCTGGCACGCGGTCGGCCCTGAATGCTGCTTCGGCGCTTTGACCTCGGGCGATGTCGAACTGCTCGAATACTCTTATCCGATCGTCATCCATCGCTATTCGCTGATGACCGATTCAGGCGGCGCGGGAAAATTCCGGGGCGGTTCTGGAACGGCCTGGCAGGTCGAGCCCCTCGATCGGGAAATGCTTTGCATCGGTTTCGGCGAGGGCCGGCGCATTCCCGCCATGGGCGCGGCAGGCGCGAAGTCCAGAATGATCGACGAGAAGGTCGGCCGCGTCGAGATCAATCGGGGCGGCAATATCGAACTGGCCAGAACCAATATTCTCGAAACGATCAAGCCGGGCCAGACGATCACCAACATGAACCCAGGAGGCGGAGGCTACGGCAACCCTTATGAGCGTCCTTTCGAAATGGTCGCCGACGACGTGCGCAACGGCCTCGTATCCATCCGCGGCGCGAAGGAAGATTATGGCGTTGTGTTCAGGGACGCCAAGACTCTGGAAATTGACGTCGCCGCTTCCGAGCGGCTGCGTAAGGCCGAGGGAGGGGCGGCATGAGCACGCAATTTCGCTTAGGCATCGATGCGGGCGGCACGTTCACCGATTTCGTCATCGCAGAAAAAGCGACAGGCGTCACCAAGCTGTTCAAAGCGCTCTCGACGCCTTCCAACCCGACGAAAGCGATCGAAAACGGCCTCAAGCTGATCGCGGACGATCTTGGCAGGCCGCCCGCGGCGATCGTGTCCGACTGCGACCTTTGCATCAATGGCACGACGGTCGGCCTCAATGCCCTGATCACCCATAGTGGCGGCAAAACCGGCCTGATTTGCACGGCGGGCCATGAGGATTCCATCGAGATCCGAAACGGCCATAAGGAAGACGGATATCGATATGACCCGGAATATCCCGCCGCCATAATGCTCGTGCCTCGCTATCGGCGAAAAGGAGTGCGAGAGCGCGTCCTTTCAACGGGAGAAATACGAACGCCGCTGCATGAGGAGGACGTGCGCGCCGCGTGCGAAGCGTTTATGAAAGATGGCGTCGAGGCGGTCGCGATTTCGTTCGTCTGGTCGGTGCTCAATCCGTCGCACGAGAAGCGGGCCGCCGAAATCGTCCGCGAGATGATGCCCGACGCAATCCTTACGGTGGGCTGCGAACTCTATCCCCAGATCAGGGAGTATACGCGTACGTCGACGGCGGTGGTGAACGCCTATCTCGCGCCCGTCATGCGCCAATATGTACGAGCGGTCGATAGCTACTTCAAGTCGCTCGGCGCCAAGCAGCCGGTCCGTTACTTCCAATCAAACGGCGGCTTGGCGATCGGACAAGCGATGACGGATCGCTCCGTTTACGCCATCAATTCGGGCCCAGCCTCGGCGCCTCAGGCCGGTCAATATTTTTCTGCGCCATTCCAACAACGGAACGTCATCACGATCGATATGGGCGGGACGTCTTTCGACATCACCTTGACGAAAGACGGGGGCGCGAATCTGAATAAGAACATTGATTTTCTGCGCTATCGAATCGGCGTGCCGATGATCCAGGTGGAGACGCTTGGGGCCGGCGGCGGATCGATCGGTTGGATTAACGCGCTCGGCATTCTGCAAGTCGGTCCGCAATCCGCTGGATCGCAGCCAGGACCAGCTTGTTACGGCCAAGGCGGGGAGGAGCCGACCATATCGGACGCCAACCTGATACTCGGCTACCTTAATCCGGACGGTCTACTCGGCGGCAAGCTTCCGCTCAGCGTCGAGAAGGCTCGCGCGGCTCTGATGAAAATCGCCGAACCGCTTGGCCTCACGGTCGAGCAAGCCGCTTATGGCATGTTCACCATCGTCAACAGCAATATGGTGAACGGCATCCGCCGCGTTTCTGTCGAGCGCGGTTTTGACCCGCGCGATTTCGTTTTGGTCGGCGCGGGCGGCGCGACCGCCGCGCATATTTGCGCGCTGGCGAGCGAGATCGGCGTCAACACGATCATATTGCCGAAGCTGGCCTCGGGTCTATGCGCGTTCGGTCAGATCATCTCCGACGTCAAATACAATTATATGGCGACCGCGCCCGCTCGCCTCGACAGCGCCGAGGCCTATGCCCGTCTCGACAGACTTTTTGACGAGATCGAGGCCAAGGGCGTCAGGCGTCTCCGTGAGGATGGATTCGCCAAGGAGAGCATTGTCGCCAAGCGCAGCCTCGAAATGCGCTATGTCGGGCAGGTGCACGAGTGCACGGTCGATATCGACACGTTCAGGATCAACGAGAAGACGATCAATCGCGTGAAGGATGCGTTCCATCGCCGCCACGAGGAGCTTTACACTTATTCCGAACGTCATTCGACCGTGGAGGTCGTCAACATCGAATCGACGCTTTATGGCCTGATCGATAAGCCCAAGACCCCGGCGTTGAGAAAGGGTAGGGCTCCGAGCGAGGCGATCAAGTCGCATCGACGAGCGGTGTTCAGCGCATCCGGGAAGGGCGTCCGCGCCCCGGTTTATGACGGCGGACTCCTTGGCGCCGGCGCGACGATAGAGGGGCCGGCGATCATCGAGGAGGTGACGACCACGATCGTCGTCGAGCCTGCCTGGACGGCGCAGCTCGACCGCAGCGGCTCCTATGTGATGACCCGGAAAAGTCGGCAAGGTCGAAGCCGCGCCGCTTCGCGCGGCCGGCTTGCGTCGTGAGCTTTGATAGCAAAGGAGGGCCAAAGCGACAGG
This sequence comes from Roseiarcus sp., assembly GCA_035294045.1. Taxonomy (GTDB): domain Bacteria; phylum Pseudomonadota; class Alphaproteobacteria; order Rhizobiales; family Beijerinckiaceae; genus Roseiarcus. Next base: position 6,363 of record DATGLU010000356.1, read on the forward strand.
AAAAGTGGTAAAGTGGTCCGCCGTCGGCGGCGGGCCCAGGCAGACAATGCATAGCCTTCGGGGAAGGCTCAAATGGGAGGAGCGCCATGGCGTATGTCGCGCGTATTACGAGAATATTGGCCTCGGGTTTGGCCTTAGCGTGGTCGGCGCCCGCCTTTGCGGCGGACGGAAATTGGTGGCCGGCAAAGGTCTATGATTACGACTCGGGCTCGCAGCAAGTGTTCGAATATTCGCCGCTTCCGAAGGCCTCCAAGCCTTGGAACATCTGCGTGTTGTTCCCACATATGAAGGACACGTTCTGGGTCGCGGTTGACTACGGGGTCGTCGAGGAAGCCAAGCGTATGGGCGTCAACATGACGCTGTACCAGGCCGGCGGGTATGAGAACCTGCCCAAGCAATTGTCGCAGTTCGACGATTGCATGGCCGGCAATTTCGACGCGATTGTCGTCGGCCCGATTTCCGAGGCGGGTCTCGACAAGAAGTTTGCCGAAGGCGTGAAGGCGGGCAAAGTCATCATCAGTACGGTCAATCCCGTATCCAAGTCGACTGTCACCTCGAAAATGACGGTGGACTTCACCGCGATGGGCGTCCAGACCGGCACCTATCTCGCGGATTATCTTAAGGGCAAACCCGCCAATGTCGGCACCTTCCCCGGCCCATCAGGCTCTGGCTGGGCCGAGGCCTTTCTCAACGGCTTCAAGGAGGCCGTGAAGGACAAGAGCAATATCAAGGTGCTCGACGACAAGTTCGGCGATTCCGGCGTCGCGGTGCAATTCGGCCTGATCCAGAATGCGCTTCAAGCCTATCCCGACATGAACGTTATTTGGGGCTGCGCGCCCGCCGCCGAAGCGGCGGTCGGCGCTGTGGCGCAAGCGGGGAAGAAGGGCATCCTGATCATGTCGTCCTACGAGAATCAGGCGATGCTTGATGCTTTGAACAAAGGAGAGATTCTGGGCTTTGCGACACAGTATCCGGTCTTGCAGGGTCGTATCGCCATCGACACGGCGGTGCGCGCGCTGGAGCATCAGCCGTACCAGAAGAGCCTGATGGCCATTCCCGATATGATCGCCCAGAGCAATCTGAAATCGATCAACATGAGTCTGGTCCTGGCGCCGGCGGACTTCAAGGCCGTCTACTCGGTCAAAGCGCCATAAAACTGAGGGGCGCTCGAAACGAACGTTCGCTCATGAGTGTCGTCGATCCGGTTCAGACTGGTCTGTCGCGGGCGCCGGCCGCCCGCGACATTCGCCCGCTTCTCGAGCTTTCGGGAATATCAAAGCGGTTTCCCGGCGTGGTCGCGCTTGATCGGGTCGATTTCGATCTGCGTCACGGCGAGGTTCATGTCCTATTTGGCGAGAACGGCGCGGGCAAGTCGACGCTCATCAACATTATCGCCGGAACTTATCCTTCCGACGAAGGCGACTTCAGATATCAGGGCGAGGCCGTTGGCCATCTCACGCCGCACGCCGCGCGCCTGCTGGGCATCAGCCCGGTATTCCAGGAATTCAGCCTGGTGCCGGAGCTTACCGTCGAACAAAATCTGTTTCTCGGCCGCGAATTGAGCAGAAGCGGCGTCCTCGACCGTTCGGCGATGAGAACCAGAGCGCTGGAAGTGATCAAGCTTCTGGGCTTCGATCTCAACCCCAGTCACAAAGTGCGGGACTTATCGCGCGCCCACCAGCAAATGGTCGAGATCGCGAAGGCGTTTCTCGCCGATGTGCGTCTGCTGATCCTCGACGAGCCGACGGCGTCGCTGACCGAGGCGGAGGCCGCAAAGCTGTTCGAACTCGTCGCGAAGCTCAAGGCGTCCGGCGTCGGGATCATCTATGTTTCGCATCGCATGCAGGAGATCAAGCAAATTGCCGACCGGATCACCGTGCTTCGCGACGGCCGGAAGATCACGACCGTCAATGCGGGAGACATTTCCGAAAAGGCGCTTGTGGAATTAATGACGGGGCGAAAGATCGAGGTCCTCTTTCCACATATCGAGCCGCGTCCGGGGGCGAGGCTCCTGGAGGTCGAAAATCTTACCCTCGCCA
>DATGLU010000357.1:0-2027 GCA_035294045.1 Roseiarcus sp.
ATCCACGGCACGGAAGGCTCGCTGCGCCTGCCCGACCCCAATTACTTCGGCGGGATCGTCGAAATCTCCAAGCGCGGCGACGATTGGATCGCGCACGACACGTCCGCCGATCCTTTCGGCGTCCTCAATCAGCCGGCGGCGGCGCCGAAAGTCGCCAATTATCGCGTTCTTGGCGTCGCCGATCTCGCGGCCTCCATCCGCGACAAGAGGCGGGCTCGCGCCGACGGCGATCTCGCGCTGCACGCGCTCGAGGCGATGGAGGCGATCTTGCGCGCCGGCGCCGACCGCCGGCCGATCCGGCTGCCCGCCGCCGATGTCCGACCGGCGGTGCTCCGCGAGGACGAGGCGCTGGCGCTGCTGGCGTAGCAAGCGTGCGCTTGCGGCTTACGCGAGCGCGCGATTGCGGACGCCTTTCTGGCGCGGCGGCGAGCCAAGACTGGACCGCAAGCCAGGCATGCGGCAGGCATGGCCGCCTGCTTATTGCGCCGCGTGCGCCGACGTGCTTGGTTTATATATAAACTATCTGCGTTGATCCCAGGTCTTCCCGAGCAAGGGAGGGAGACGTGAGCCAGCAAGCCGCTCGGCAAAGCAGCCGAATATTAGCGCCCGAGCAGATCGCGACGATGAGCGGCCTCGATTTTATTCGCGCCATCAAGAAGGGCGCTCATCCGCCCCCGCCTATGGCGATCTTGATCGGCTTCGACCTCATCGAGGCGGAAGAGGGCAAGGTCGTCTTTTCCGGCGTCCCGGACGAAAACCATCTGAACCCGATGGGCGTCGTTCATGGCGGCTACGCCGCGACCTTGCTCGATTCCTGCATGACCTGCGCGATTCAGTCGACGCTCAAGCCTGGTTTCGCCGCCACGACCCTCGATCTCGCCATTCATTTCACCCGGGCGGCGACGCCGCAATCCGGCGCGCTCAGAGCCGAAGGCAAGACGGTGCATGTCGGGCGGCAATTCGGCACCGCGGAAGGCCGGCTGACGGATCCGCAGGGCCGGATCATCGCTCACGCGACGACGTCCTGTTTGATTTTCCCGCTCCGGCCGGCAGCGTAGCGCCGCCGGAGGGAAGGAAGGATCAGTCGAGCCTCTCCACCCGGCCGCGGAATTTGAAATTCGGCGGCCGCTTCTCGGCAAAGGCGCGGCGGCCCTCGAGGCTGTCTTCGCCACGCGCCGCCGCCTCGATGAGGCGGCGAAACGCCTGAGTCTCCGTGCTCAGACCGCGGGCGATCGCTTCGATCGCGAATTTGGCGCCGCGGATCGATTGCTGGCTGAGGCCGGCGAGGTCGCGCGCGTAGGCCTCCACCGCCTCGCTCAAACGCGCGGCCGGGACCAACCGGTCGATCAGACCGATGGCGAGCGCCTCTTCGACCTCGATCCGCCTGGCGCTGTAGAGAATGTCCTTCGCCCGCGCCGGACCGACGCAGTCGACGAGTCGGCGGGTCTCGGCGAAGCCGAAAAGCAGGCCGAGCTTGGACGCGGTGATCGCGAGATAGGCGTCGTCCGCGCAAAAGCGCAGGTCGCAGCAAAGCCCGATCGCCAAGCCGCCGCCGATCGCGTTGCCCTTGAGCGCCGCGATGGTCGGCCGGTCGAGCGCGCTCAGCGCGTTGAGGCCGTTTTGGATCGCGTCGAGATGATCGCGGGTCGTCTCGGCGTTGCGATAGACGGTCTCGAATTCGGCGATGTCGGCGCCGGCGCTGAAATGGTCGCCGATCCCTTCGACGATCACGACCAGCGCATTCCTGTCCGCCTCGATGCGCCAGCAAAGCTCGGGCAGCGCCCGCCACATCGCGAGGGAGACGACATTGCGGCGCCCCGGCCGGTTCAGCCTGATCCGCGCCAGCGGCGCCTCGACCGCCAAGGCGATGTCGTCCATCCGTTCCCCCTAATCATGCGCGTCTCGACCGGCCGCGAGCATTCTGCTCGAGGTTCGAAAAAGAAGCGTTAAGCGCCCGGCCCCTTGCGACCCGCGCGGAAGCAGTTTTGCAAAAGTTTGGAAGGAGGCGCGCGCTGCTTTACGCTTAT
>DATGLU010000358.1:0-2651 GCA_035294045.1 Roseiarcus sp.
GGGTTGTCGATGGCGATCATCGCGGTTTCGTTCCTGTTGGCTCAATTGGGCGAGGCCGGCTCGATGGCGGCCCTGATCGCCGCCGGCTTGCTGATCGACGGCTCTGTGCAGGCCAACCAGGTCGTCGGCCAGCGCGCCATCTATGCGCTCGGCGCCGAGACGCGCAGCCGCCTGAACGGACTTTATGTCGCGCTGTTCTTCATCGGCGGCGCGGCGGGCTCGGCGATCGCGAGTCTCGTCTACGCTCTCGGCGGCTGGCGCTGGATATGCTGGATCGGCTTCGCCTTTCCGATCGCCGCGCTGGCGCTTTTCGCGACCGAATTTATCGACAAACGCGGCAAGAGCTGAACACGGCCGCTCGACGCCCGATCAGTGAATTCCTCTGGTCAGGCCCTGGACGAAATGGCGGTTGAGCAAAAGCGCGATCGCGACGATCGGGATCGTCGAGAAATGCGCCAGCGCGCCGAGCGTGCCCCAGGAAATATCCTTGGTGCCGTAGGCGGTGAGGAGGGCGACCGAGATCGGCTTGCTTTCGGCGCGCGTTAGGAAGGAGGAATAGAGGAAGTCGTTCCAGGCGAACATGACGCAGAGCAGCGCGCTCGCGACGAGGCCCGGTTTGACCAGCGGCAGCGAGATGCGAAGAAAGCTCCCGAGCAGGCTGCAGCCGTCGGTCAGCGCCGCCTCCTCCATTTCTTTCGGCAAGGCGCGGAAATACGAGAACATCATCCAGACGACGAAGGCGGTGTTGAGCGTCGCGTCGATAAGGATCACCGCGCCCCATGTGCCGAGCAGCCCGATGTCGCGCATCATCAGATAGAAGGGCAGCAGCGTCGCCACCGGCGGCACGGTGCGCACGGCGAGAAAGAAATAGGCGAGGCCGATCGCCCATTTCGTCTGCGCCCGCGCCAAGGCGTAGCCGGCCGGCGCGCCGATCGCGAGCGAAAGCGCCGCGGCGCCGAGGCTGATCGCGAGGCTGCTTTCGATCAGATGAAACAGATCGAAGTAGCGAAACACATTGGCGAAATTGACCCAGGTCGGCGTGAAGGAGAGGGTCGGCGGGATGCTGAAAATATCGCGCGGCGGCTTGTAGGCCGTCGAAATCATCCAGGCGACCGGCGCAAGGAACAGCGCGACGATGACGACGAGCGCGCTGCGCTCCGCGATCAACGCCGAGGCGGAAGGCGAGCGGCTCATGATTGGTTGGCCCTCTTGTCGGCGCGCCGCACTAAAACGATGAACGCCGCCGAGAAGATCGCGATGCAGACGATCATCAAATTGGCGATGGCCGACGCGAAGCCGATATTGAAGAATTCGAGCCCTTGCTTCACGGCGTAGACCATCAACACATCGGTCGCGTCGGCGGGGCCGCCATTGGTCGTCGAGTAGATGATGTCGAAGATGCGGAAAGCGTCCATCGTCCGCAGCACCAGCGCCAGAAACGCCGCCGGCAGCAGCATCGGCAGGATGATCAGGCGCAACCGCTGCAAAGCCGTCGCGCCATCGACCTCCGCCGCCTCCAGCAGCTCGGTCGGCAGGGCCTTGAGCCCGGCGAGGAGGATCAGCGCCATGAACGGCGTCCATTGCCAGGCGTCGACCGCGACCAAGGTCCAGAGCGCGCTGGCGGGGTCGCCGAGCAGGCCATGCGGATCGGACAGGCCCCAGGCGGAAAGATAGTAGCCGATCAGGCCGTAATCGGGCGCGAGCAGCGCCCGAAAAATCAACCCGACCGCGATCGGCGTCACCGTCACCGGGATGAGCAGGAGCGCGAGGCAGACGCGCTGAAAGGCGCTGTCGCGCCATAGAAGCAGCGCCAGGCCGAGGCCGAGCGCGAACTCCACGGCGACGGCGGCGACGGTGAACATCGCCGTCGTTTCGATCGCGTTGCGCGCCGTGTCGTTCGCCCAGAGCGCGCTATAATTGCCGAAACCGATAAAGGCGGTTCGCGCCGGCCGCAGCAGATTGTAATCGTAGAGGCTGTATCCGATGCCGCGGGCCAGCGGCCAGATCGCGACCAGCAGCACATAGATCAGCGCCGGCGCGCCGAGCAGGACAAGAAAAATCTGCCGCCGGCGCGGATAGGTCAGCCAGGGCCGCGCCGGAATGACGACGGCCGGACTCGATGTCCGGCCGCCGCTTTTTTCGGGACGCAGTTCGGCAATAGCCAATCGCGACGGGTCCTTCGCTTCTCAGAACAGTTTCACGGCTTCGGCCTGCGCCTCGTCAAGCGCCTTTTTCGGGTCCTCGTGGCCGACGAGAACCGCGTTGACCGCGGTGCCGAGGAGGTCCTGGATTTGCGGATATTGCGGAATGCGCGGACGATATTCGCCGTCGCCATGCTTGAACACTTCGTCGATCACCGGCAGGAACGGGAACTTCGCCAGCAATTCGGGATCGTGAGTCTCGCTGATCCGCAAATAGCTGCCCGCGCCCATCAGATTGAGCTGCTTATGAACGGCTGGGCTGGTCAGCCATTTGATCCATAGCCACGCCGCTTCCTTGTGCTTCTGGTCGATATCGGCGTTGATCGACATGCCCCAGCCGCCGACGCCGTATTTCTTCGGCACGCCCTTGCCGGTCGGCGCGACCGTGATCGCGACTTTGCCGACGACCTTGGACTTGTCCGGATCGAAATAGCCGGGCGCGCCGATCGA
>DATGLU010000359.1:0-2697 GCA_035294045.1 Roseiarcus sp.
CGCGCCGCGCCGACACGACGAAGAACTACCTGATCGCCAAAGGCGTCGCTGCGTCGCGGATCAGGACGATCTCCTACGGCAAAGAGCGGCCGGTGGCGGTCTGCAACGACATTTCGTGCTGGTCCCAGAATCGCCGCGCCGTAACCGTGCTGGCCGGCGCGCCGACCTCTTAAAAGCCCCAGCTTCGCCCAAATTTTGGCTGAACCTTCGGCGTCATGCTAAGGCCCTGAGCGCTTCGCGGCCAGCGCCGCGAAGCGCGGGATTTTGGGGGTCGGCTGCTTTGAAATGCGACGTTTTTTCCCTTCGCGTCGGAATCGCCTGCGCGATGGTTATGCTTTTGACCGCCGTTGGACCTGCCGCCGCGCAATCGAGCCTGCCGCCGGCCGGCATTCCCGGCGCCGATTCCGGCGATGCGGCGGCCCTGGTCGTGCGCGTTGAAAGGCTGGAAGAGGAACTGCGCGCGGCCAATGGCGCGATCGAAGAGCTGCAAAATCAACAGCATCGCCTGCAGGAGCAGTTGAAGCGCTTCCAGGAGGATGTCGAGTTCCGCTTCAACGGCGCGAACGGCGCGCGTCCCTCGGCCGCGCAGAGCGCGCCCGCGCCGGCCCCCGCCCAGGGCCAGGTCATCGCGGCGGCTCCCGCGCCGGCGCCCGAGGCCGGCGCGGCGAGGCCGAAGCGCTCCGACGCGTTCGATCCGGCGACCGAGCCCGGCGCCGTCGGCGCGCCCAAGCCGCTCGGCTCAACCGCGCCCAGCGCCCCGCTCAACGGCCCGGGCGGCGCGGTCGGCGCGCCGCTCGATCTTTCCCATCCGGGCGCCGTCGCTGCCCAGCCGACGCCGACCGGACCGCTCTCGGACGTCGAGCAGCCGACGGTGATCGCCGGCATCTCTGGGCCGGCCGTCGAAGGGCCGAAGGAGCAGTTCGCCGCCGCCGTCGAGGCTTATCGCGCCGGCCAATACGAGCAGGCGGAGGCGCAATTCCGCGCCTTCCTGGCGCGCAATTCCGGCAGCAGGCTCGCGCCGGACGCGACCTTCTATCTCGGCGAAAGCTATCTCCAGCGCTCGCGGCCGCGCGAAGCGGCCGAGCAATATCTCAAGCTCTCGACCGATTACGCCAAATCGCCGCGCGCGCCCGAAGGCATGTTGCGGCTCGGCCAATCGCTGGCCATGCTCGGCAATAACGAGCAGGCCTGCGCGACATTCGGCGAGGTCGGCCGGCGCTTTCCGACGGCCGCCGCCTCGATCAAGCGAAGCGTCGAGCGCGAGATGCAGAAGGATCATTGTTGAGGCGAAAGCCCTCAGCGGCCGAGACGATCGACGCGGCGCGGATCGAGGCGCTCTTCGCGCCCCTGGCTGACGCCAAAGGCCTGCTCGTCGCCTCGTCCGGCGGCCCCGACTCGACGGCCTTGCTGATCATGGCGGCGCAATGGGCCAAGGCCCCCGGCCGGCCGAAGGTCGAAGTCGCCACCGTCGATCACGGCCTGCGCGCCGAAGCGCGGGGCGAGGCGGAAGCCGTCGGCGAATTGGCGCGGCGGCGTGGCCTTGCCCATCGCATCCTTGAATGGCGCGGCGAAAAGCCGAAAGCGCGCATCCAAGAGCGCGCCCGCGAGGCGCGCTACCGGCTCCTGGCGGCTCAGGCGCGCGCCATCGGCGCCGACCATATCGTCACCGCCCATCACGCCGACGATCAGTGCGAGACGATCCTGTTTCGCCTGCTGCGCGGCTCGGGCATTGCGGGGCTGCGCGGCATGGCCCCCTTCGCCTTGCTCGACGGCCTTGCCGTCGCGCGGCCTTTGCTCGCTTTGCGCAAGAGCGAGCTCGTCGCCTATTGCCGCGCCGAGGGCGAGGCCTATTTCGAGGACCCGGCCAACGAGGACCCGCGTTTCGCCCGGACGCGGCTGCGCCGCCTTGCCGCCCTTCTCGCCGAGGAAGGCTTCGGACCGGCCGAAGCGGCCCGGCTGTCGCGCCGGGCGGCGCGGATGGAGGAAGCTGTGCTGCGGGCGACCGAAGCCGCCGCTAAGCGGTTGAAATTACAAGCCGGCGGCGGCTTGGACGCCCGGGCTTTGTTCGCAGAGCCTCCGGAAGTGGCTTTGCGCCTGCTCAAGGCGGCGATCCTGGCCGCCCGCGGGCGCGAGGCCGCAGCGGCGCGGCTCGAGCAGATCGAGGCTTTATTCGAGGCTTTGCAGGGCAAAGCCGCCGCCGGCGAGGCGTTCAGGACCACGCTGGGCGGCCTCAGCCTGCGCCTCGACGCCACGGGGGCCCTAAGGATTGACAAGGCGCCGCCGCGGCGGCGAAGTGGGCAACCGTAATTTTGCTCAACTTCTTCACGACTAATTCAGAGAAATGGGGCTCCCTTGGCTTTTGGGGCCGGCGCGCCTAGATGAAGAGTTAACGCAGCAGAGCCGCCTGAACAGACCTGGGCTGGGACGCTGCCGACAGGACGGCGATGAATCCGAATATCCGCAATTTCGCGCTCTGGGTGATCATTTTTTTGCTCGTCCTGGCGTTGGTGACCCTGTTCCAGAGCCCTGGCCAGAAGGCGCCGACGACTGAAATTTCCTTCAGCCAATTGCTCACCGAGGTCGACCAGGGCCATGTCCGCGAAGTGACGATCGCCGGCCCCGAAATCACCGGCCGCTTCACCGACAACCGCGCCTTCTCGACCTACGCGCCGAGCGATCCGTCGCTGGTCGATACGC
>DATGLU010000360.1:0-3118 GCA_035294045.1 Roseiarcus sp.
ATCGGCGTTCGCCTGAGCGCGCATCGTTTCGTCAAAGATGAATACGTGTCGATACGCGAAGGGGACGGCCATTTGCGCACGTTCAAAATCACCCTTCTTCAGCCATTTGAACCTACTCATCATGTTCGCCAACTCTATGGCGCCGGCTCGTCATAGGACACAAAGATACCGAAGGGTCGCCGCGATCGACGGAGGAGCGCATGGTCGAAACAGCGCGCATGCCGACGGCCTACGAAGATCAATCTGAGGTATTTTCCTTCCTAGACAATCCGAGCACGTTTGGCTCATGCGTAGAAGTGCGCCGCATCGATACTCATGGCGCGGTCGTTTTTCTCGCTGGCGCCGACGCTTACAAAATCAAGCGCGCCGTGCGCTTTCCCTTCATGGATTTTTCGACTCTAGAAAAACGCCGCATCGCCTGCGAAGCGGAAATTGCGGTCAATAAGCCGAACGCCCCCGAAATCTATCTCGGAGTCGTGCCCATCGTCCGGACGCTACGCGACGGCCTCGCTTTGGGCGGCGCTGGCGAGATTGTCGAATGGGCTGTGCATATGCGGCGCTTCAACGAAGAAGCCACCCTCGACCGTTTCGTCGAGCGCGACGCCTTGCGGCCGGAGCTTCTTATTCGCCTCGTTGAGGCGATTTTGCGTTCTCACGATCGCGCGCCGCGTCGGGATGGCGGTCGAGCGTTCGACGCTCTGGCCCGCTATCTTGATCAGAACGAAACGGCATTCGCCGCGACGCCCGCACTCTTCGATCCAGCGCGCGCCGAGCTTCTGGGGAAGGATGCGCGCGCCGCGCTGGCCGCAACGAAGCCTCTTCTGCTTGCACGTGGCGCGGCGGGCTACGTGCGTCGTTGTCACGGCGATCTGCATTTGCGCAATATCGCTCTGATCAATGGCGAGCCGACTTTGTTCGACGCCGTCGAATTTGACGATGACATCGCCACGGGAGACGTTCTTTACGACCTCGCTTTCCTCCTGATGGATCTCGAAGAACGTCGGCTGAGACCGGCCGCAAATCTGCTCCTCAACCGCTATCTCTGGCGAAGCGAACAGGCGCACCTGGCCGGCCTCGCAGCTCTTCCGATCTTCTTGAGCATTCGCTCGGCCATCCGAGCAAAAGTCGTCGCCGCGGGACTACAACACCTGCAAGGCGAGGTCCGCAAGCGGGCGGAGACGGAAGCGCGACGCTATTTTTGGTTCGCCGAGGAATTTTTGAAACCGCAAGGGGCGCGACTTGTCGCGGTCGGCGGTTTGTCGGGAACAGGAAAGAGCGCACTCTCAAGCCGTATCGCTCCCCTTCTTGGCCGCGCCCCCGGCGCGGTTTGGTTGCGCAGCGATATTGAGCGAAAACGCTTGTTCGGGGTCGCCGAGACCGCTGGCTTGCCGCAAGACGCCTATAGCAAAACCGCCGCACAAGAGGTGTATGCGCTCCTTGGCCGTAAGGCGGCGCTGGCTCTGAAAGCAGGACAAAGCGTTATCGTAGACGCCGTGCACTCGAAGCCGCACGAAAGAGCCGGCATTGCGAGCGTCGCGGCAGAGCTCGGCGTCCCCTTCATCGGCCTTTGGCTCGAAGCGCCGCTGGCGACGAGGCTCGCACGCGTGGCGAGCCGAACAAGGGATGCTTCCGACGCCAACGCCGCAATCGCCGCCGCGCAAACGGACGACAACGCACGCTCTCCGGCTTGGCGCAGCATTGATGCGTCCGGGGATATCGACGCCGTGGTGCAAGCGGCGCTCCGCTCTCTCGGAACGTTGGCGCAATAGGGTGTACAGATAATTTTGTACACACGAACGGAGAGCTGGTTTGGCGGCTACAAGGGCATTTTCAGGCAAGACAAGTTGGTGCAGAGATTCTGAGCAAACGCAGGATTTGACCCAACCGCAACGGCGCTCGTGCAGCGCGAACACGAGATGAGGTCGCGCAGGGGCGCGACCTCATACGATAGCCGATTCGTCACGCCGCCTTGACTGTAATCGTTTTCGCAGACTTCTGTGCTTCGACGCTCTTGGGAAGCGTGACGGTCAGCACGCCCTTGTTGAAGGACGCCTCGATCTTGTCCTGATCCACACCTTCCGGCACTTGGAACGAACGCTCAAACGAGCCGTAACGTCGTTCAGACATATAGTAATTCTTTTTCTTTTCTTCGGTTTCCTGCTTCTTCTCGCCCTTGATCGTCAGCACGTCATTGGCGAGTTTCACCTCGACATTGTTCTGATCGATCCCGGGCAGCTCCGCCGTGACCTCAAAAGCTTTTTCCTTTTCCGCGACATCGACCGCCGGAGCGGTCTCGCCGAGCCAACGGGGCTCCCAATCGGTCAGCGAGCGGCGAAAACGGAAATCCCCAATCGCCACGATCGAAGTCTTCAAACAACCGATCGATTTCTCGGCGAAGGTTGCCAAAGGGCCGCCATTCATTGCGGGCGACCGGGCGGGGAGCGTTAGAGGTTTGAACCGGCACATTGCTGGAATTCTCGGCCATGATAATTCTCCGGTCAGGATTGACAAGGCAAAATTAGTACTCACTGCCGCCCGACAGTTCTTTGACTTGCCTCAAATGAGTTCAAAATCGCTCGCCACTGCGACATTCCAGCTTGATCCGGATCAATGTTCGCGCGCGGCTCGGCGCTAATTTCTCGACGAATTCGCAGTCTAGCTATTTCTGCTCGGGAGAATGACATGACTGAAACGAGCGGAACGCTGGCTATCCCGCGCAAAAGCGAGCGAGCCGAACTGGCGGACGGGGCCTGGCGCAATGCGAGCCGGCTATTTACATATGCCATGCGTTCGGTCATCGACCGCAACGCGCCCTGCTCCACCGTCACTTTAGCTGTCAACAATGGGCGGCACAATGCCGGAATCATCAGCGAGCCGTGCCACCCGCATCGCCGCCTTTGGCTGATGGACAACGCCGCGAAAGACCGTTGCCTAAGCGCGGAGGGATGGTTAGCAGCGGCTCCCGATTGCGAAGGTTCGTGGCGGCCGTCATGGAAGGGCTTACGTTCTCATCATTCTTCAGGCGGGAGCGTGGCGCCGCCGCCTTTCGGCGGAGCGACGGCAGACGGCACGTCTGTCGACGCGCCCGGTACCTATGTGCAGCAGCGATGACGATGAA
>DATGLU010000361.1:0-2053 GCA_035294045.1 Roseiarcus sp.
GAATTAGCCGCCACTAGACAAGCGTGTACATTGATTGGCGTCGGGCGGGAATTTTCGCCCGGCGGCCGGCGACTGGACAGACGTGTACAATGCCGTTAGCCTGCCTGCGTCGAGCGGGGGAAGCCGGGTGAAGACGCATTATCGGGCAGTCGTCATCGGCGGCGGCGTCGTCGGGACGTCCGTCCTCTATCATCTCGCCAAATTCGGCTGGACCGACATCGTCCTGATCGAGCGCAAGACGCTCACCGCGGGCTCGAGCTGGCACGCCGCGGGCGGCTTTCACGCCTTGAACGCCGATCCGAACATCGCCGCGCTGCAAGCCTATACGATCGACCTCCTCTCCGAAATTGAGCGCGAATCCGGCCAGAATATCGGCATGCACATGACCGGCGGCGTCTCCATCGCCTCGGCGCCGGAGCGTTGGGCGTGGCTCAAGGCCGCGTATCGCATCTTTCAAACCATGGGCATCGAGGATGTCCGCCTGATCGACGTCGACGAGATCAAGGCGCGCTGTCCGATCCTCAATACGGACGGCGTCATCGGCGGGCTCTATGCCGAGCGCGAGGGTTATATCGATCCCTCGGGCGTGGTCCACGCCTACGCCAAGGCCGCCAAGCGGCGCGGCGCGGAAATCATCGAGCAGAACAGAGTCCTTGCCCTCGACCGGCGCGCAGACGGCGCATGGCTCGTCACGACCGAACAAGGCCTCGTCGCGGCCGAGCATGTCGTCAATGCGGCCGGCTTGTGGGCCAAGCAGGTCGGCCGCATGGCCGGGCTCGATTTGCCGGTCACGCCGATGGAGCATCACTATCTGGTCACCGAGGCGATCCCGGAAGTCCGGGCGCTCGATAAAGAGCTGCCGCTCGTCGTCGACCTCGAAGGCTTCACCTATATGCGCCAGGAGCAGAAAGGCCTGCTGCTGGGCGTTTACGAGCTTAAACCCAAGCATTGGCATATGGAGGGCGCCTCCTGGGATTACGGCGCGGAGCTGATCCAGGAGGATGTCGAGCGAATCTCCGAGGAATTGGCGCTTGCCTTCCGCCGCTATCCCTGCCTCGAGACCGCCGGCGTCAAGCGCTGGGTGAACGGCGCCTTCACCTTCTCGCCGGACGGCAATCCGCTGGTCGGCCCGGCGCGCGGCGTTCCCAATTACTGGGTCGCTTGCGGCGTGATGGCGGGCTTCCTGCAAGGCGGCGGCGTCGGCAAGTCGCTGGCCGAATGGATGATCCATGGCGAGCCGCAGGCCGACGTGTTCGGCATGGACGTCGCCCGCTACGGCGATTTCGCGTCGAACCGGGAATATATTCGGCAGACGACCGCCCAGTTCTACTCCCGGCGTTTCGTCATGAGCTATCCGAACGAGCAATTGCCGGCGGGACGGCCGCTGCGCATGACGGGCGCGCATGACGCGATGGCGGCGGCCGGCGCGCGTTGGGGCGTCTCCTGGGGCCTGGAGGTCCCGCTCTATTTCGCGCCGCGGGATTTCGACGAGAAGCCGACGCTGACGCGCTCCAACGCGTTCGATTTCATCGGCGAAGAGTGCCGGAGAGTGCGCGAAAGCGTCGGCATTCTCGATATTTCCGCCTTTTCCCGCTACGAAATCTCGGGCCCGAACGCCGAAGCTTGGCTCGACCGGCTGCTCGCCTGCCGCTTGCCCAGGCCCGGCCGGGCGAAGCTCGCGCCCATGCTCGGGCCGAACGGCAAGCTGAAAGGCGATCTCACCGTCTTCAACTGGGGCGATGGCCTCTGGTGGATCCTCGGATCGTACTATCTCAGGCAATGGCATATGCGCTGGTTCGAGCGTCATCTCTTCGAGGGCGTTTTCCTGCGCGACATTTCCGACGCGATCGTCGGCTTCTCGCTGGCCGGCCCGAACGCGCGCAAATTGCTCGAACGGACCACGCATCAGGACGTATCGTCGGCGGCGCTGCCGTTTCTCGGTTGCATGACGCTCGACATCGGCCTGATCAGGGCCAAGGTCGGCCGCCTGTCGATCGCGGGCGAGCTCGGCTACGAGATTCATTGCCTGGCGAATGAGCACGCGATGCTTCGC
>DATGLU010000362.1:0-6086 GCA_035294045.1 Roseiarcus sp.
CGTCGTCATCCCGCCGAACGGACGCTGATAGATGCGGCCGTCCTCGGTGCGCGAGAAGGGCACGCCCCAATGGTCGAGCTCGTAGACCGCGGCCGGCGCGTGGCGGCAGAGATATTCGATCGCGTCCTGGTCGCCGAGCCAATCGGAGCCCTTGACCGTGTCGTACATATGCCAGCGCCAGTCGTCCGCCCCCATATTGCCGAGCGAGGCGGCGACGCCGCCCTGGGCGGCGACGGTGTGCGAGCGGGTCGGAAAAACCTTGGTCACGCAAGCCGTGCGCAAGCCTCCTTGCGCGCAGCCGACCGTCGCGCGCAAGCCGGCCCCGCCGGCGCCGACCACGACGACGTCGAACGTATGATCGGTGATCGGATAGGCTCTGCCGTTCTGGGCCGGCGCGCTCGCGCCGTTCTTGCCGTTGGTCGCCATTTAAAAGCCTTCACACGAAACCGATGCGCAGCACCGAATAGACGCAGGCGAGCGCCAGCACGCCGGCGAAGAAAAGATTGCCGATTAGCGCCCATTCTTTGGCGCGGCCATGCACATAATCGAGGATGATCGAGCGCATGCCGATCTGCATGTGATAGATGCCGACCAGCACGAACAGCATGATGATGATCGCCGGCAGCGGCCGGCCGATTTCGGCGCGCGCGCCGTCATAACTTTTCGAGACGAGCGACAGCATCACCCAGATGAAGGCGATGGTGAGCGGAATGAGGATCGCCGAGCTCAGCCGCATCATCCAGCTTTCCTGCGCGCCTGAGCGCGCCGAGCCGAGATAGCGAACGCGGGCGAGCGGCGAGCGGAGGGAGTCGTCGTCGGGGGTCATGAACTGCTCCTACCGCACCGCATAGCCGATAATCCATACGACGATCGTCAGGACGACGCCGCCGATCAAGGTCGCCCAGGCAAGTTGGTCGCGCGTCGGTTTTTCCATGCCGTAGCCGGTATCCCAGACGGCGTGGCGAACGCCGCCCAGCGCGTGATGGATCAGAGCCCAGGTGAAGCCGAACAGAATGATCTGGCCGATGATCGAGTTCAGAAAACCGGACACGGCGCCGAACGCCGATTCGTCCATCGACAACGCGATGAGATACCAGGCCAGCAGTAGGGTTCCCACATAGAGCGCGCCGCCCGTGATGCGATGAGAGATTGACATCGCCATTGTCATTGTCAGGCGATAGATGCTCAAATGCGGCGACAGCGGTCTGGCGCGAAGGGGAGGCGAAGCGTCGGTCGAGGCCATGCTTAAAGCGTCCGTTTGGCGAACCGATCTTTCCCCTATCGGAATCGGCCGAATTTCGCAAATAAAGCTCGCAAATCCCTTCTCCCCGCGCCGCGCCAGGGCTGTCCGGGGAAAATGATGGGGCGGATCGAATCTGCGCGCGGCTATGCCTTGCGACACCAGAATGTTTCGAGATCCCCTCGATCGAACGTATTTGTCGAGACTCAGAAAAAGAGCGCGTTCGCCGCAGTAAATCCCAAGCGCTGCGCTGCCATCGATGCGTGGCGGCGTCAATCCCAAGCCGGCTTCGCCGGTCGCTCCGCTTCGCTACGCGAGGATTGACTCCGCCACGCCTCGATGGCCGTTTTGCGACCAAGACATTTTGCTGCTCGAAACGGCCGAACGGCCGGTTTCGGCAGCAAAATGTCTTGGTAGCCAACAAGCCACGCCGGCCGATCGCAGTCACCCGAAGGGCCGCAGCGCCAGCGGAGGACCCGCCATAGCGCCGCAAAAGCGTTCGTATCTTCGCGCCCGCGCGCGAGGCGCTATGGCGGGTTGACGGCGATCGGACGGCGTGGCGCCGCGGCGCTTGAAAGCAAGCCAAATCGCCAAAGCGGAGGCGCAGCCTTTTCCTCCGAACAGCCATGCGTTCACGGGGAGAAGGGAATCCCGGCCCGCGCGCGGTACGTCGCTATGCGCTCGCCAGGCGCGCCTCGACCTCGGCGCGGGTCGGCGGATCGGAGCCTTTGCGCGTGCAGGTGATCGCCGCGGCCGCCGTCGCGAAAGCGAGCCAGCGGGCAAGGCTCGTCTCGCTCGGCCGGGCGGCGCCGGCGCCGAGCGCGCCATCCGCGTCCATGGCGGCGATCAAAGCCGACATGAAGCTGTCGCCGGCGCCGACCGTGTCGACCACTGCAATTTTCGGCGCGCGCGCCTCGATGCGGCTCGCGCCGAGATAGGCGACCGCGCCGCCGGCGCCGCGCGTTACGACGCTAAAAAGCGGCCCGCGCCGCGCCCAATCGGCGATCGAGGCTTCCGGATCGCGATCCGGATAGAGCCAGGACAAGTCTTCGTCGCTCGCCTTGACGAAGCTCGCCAACGCAAGCTGGCGCTCGACCAGGGCGATCACTTTCGCGCGATCCGGCGTCACCAGCGGGCGGATGTTCGGATCGAAGCTGGTCGTGGCGTTCTTGCGCGCCTCGCTCAACGCCGCGACCACTCGCTCGCCGTGGCGCGCGTCCAAAGCCGAGATCGAGCCGACATGGAGGTGGCGCGCGGCGGGCGGCCATTGCCGCGGGAAGGGCCAGGGCCCGTCGAACGACGTCGAGTCGAGATAGAAGGAATAGCGCGCGCCGGTCTCGGCGGTGCCGCGCATGACGAAAGCGAGCGTCGTCGGCTCGGCAACGCGCGCGATGAAGGAGAGATCGATCCCGGTCTTGGCGAGCATGGCGGCGAAAGCCTCGCCATTGGCGTCGCGCGACAAGCGCGAGACGAAAGCGGTCGGCGCGCCGAGGCGGCCGAGGCCGATCGCGACATTGTACGGCGAGCCGCCGAGCACCACGTCATAGGCGCCGTCCTTGACCCGATCAGGAATGAGGTCGACCAGCGCCTCGCCGGAAATCAGTATCATGCCCCCAGCCCCTCCCGGTTGCATCCTCCCCCGCGAAGCGGGGGAGGGGGACCATGCGCAGCATGGTGGAGGGGGCCTCGGCCTCTCAGGATAATCCTCAACCTCCGCGGCCCCCTCCACCGCGCTACGCGCGGTCCCCCTCCCCCGTTCCGCTTCGCTTCACGGGGGAGGATGTTACGCCAGCGTGTACGCGGTCTTCACCGTCGTATAGAACTCCGCCGCGTAGCGGCCCTGCTCGCGCGAGCCGAGGCTCGAGCCTTTGCGGCCGCCGAACGGCACATGGTAGTCGACGCCGGCGGTCGGCAGGTTGACCATCACCATCCCGGCCTCGGCATTGCGCTTGAAATGCGTCGCGTATTTCAGGCTCGTCGTGCAGATGCCCGAGCTCAAGCCGAACGGCGTGTCGTTGGCGAGGGCCAGCGCCTCATCGTAGTCCTTGGCGGGGATCATCGCCGCGATCGGGCCGAAAATCTCCTCGCGCGCGATGCGCATCTTGTTGTCGACATCGGTGAACAGGGCCGGCGTCAGGTAGAAGCCCGGCGCGGCGCGCTCGACGCGCTCGCCGCCGGCGACCAGCTTGGCGCCCTCGTCAGCGCCGATCTTGAGGTAGGAAAGGTCCTGGTCGAGCTGACCCTGATCGACGACCGGTCCGATATGCGTGCCGCTCTTCAGCGCGTCGTCGACGACGAGGCTCTTCATCCGCTCCTTCATCGCCTCGGTGAATTTCGCATAGATTCCCTTGGTGACGATCAGTCGCGACGAAGCGGTACAGCGCTGGCCGGTCGAGAAGAAGGCGCCGTTGACGGCGCATTCGACGGCGACTTTGAGATCGGCGTCGTCGAGCACGACGAGCGGATTCTTGCCGCCCATTTCGAGCTGGCATTTGCGCATATGCTCGGCGCAGGCCGCCGCGACCCTGCGCCCGGTCTGCACCGAGCCGGTGAAGGTGATCGCGTCGATATCCTTATGCTGCAAGATCGCTTCGCCGACAACCGAGCCGCGCCCCATCACCAGGTTGAACACGCCCTTGGGCGCGCCGGCGCGCACGACGATCTCGGAAAGCGCATGCGCCGTGCCGGGCACGAGATCGGCCGGCTTGAACACGACGCAATTGCCGTAAGCGAGGGCCGGCGCGATTTTCCACGCCGGAATGGCGATCGGGAAGTTCCAAGGCGAAATGATCCCGATCACGCCGACCGGCTCGCGCGTCAGCTCGACATCGACATTCGGCCGGACGCTCGCGAGCTTCTCGCCGGGAATGCGCAAGGCCTCGCCGGCAAAGAAGTCGAAAATCTGCCCCGCTCGCGTCGCTTCGCCAATTCCCTCGGCGAGCGTCTTGCCTTCCTCACGCGACAGCAGCCGGCCGAGCTCCTCCCTCCGGGCGAGGATTTCGGTCGCGGCGCGCAGCAGAATGTCGTGCCGCTCCTGCGGCGTGGAATGCGACCAGGCCGGGAAGGCCGCCTTGGCCGCGGCGATCGCCGTCTCGACCTGCGCGGCGCTCGCCCGCGTGAATTCGCCGATCACGTCGTTCGTGTTTGACGGATTGATGTCGCGCGAGACGCCGTCGCCCGCCATCCATTCGCCGGCAATGAAGTTCAGATTGACGTCGTTCATGCTGCGCTCCTGAAAAGTTCTGTCGCCACTGCGAAAGTCCGCCCCTAAGGATAGCTCGGAGATCGCGGCTTACCCTCACCCCAGCCCTCTCCCGCAAGCGGGAGAGGGGGCGCGCCGAGCGCTTCATCCGCCGTTGCGCTGTAGCCGCGGTCGTCGACCGCGGCTACAAATTCCTTCTCCCGCTTGCGGGAGAAGGTGGCCCGAAGGGCCGGATGAGGGTGAGCCGCGGCGCCGATCATTGTGACTCAGCCAGATGAACCCTGCTCAAGCGCTAAAGCAAGCCCCGCTTGGCGAGGTTCCTCATCAGCGCGCCGGCGCCGACCGTCCAGGGCGGGCAATCGCGCGAATGGCGCATGCGGTTGGTCAGCTTGCCGAGCTTGTCGGCGGCGACCGTGACGATGTCGCCCTCCTTATGCGTGAAGCCCTTGCCCGGCGCGTCGCGGTCGGCGATCGGCGCAAACATCGTGCCGAGGAACAGCGCCGCGCCGTCGGGATATTGATGGCTCGGCCCGATCATCTGGGCGACGAGGTCCTCCGGGTCGCGGCTGATCCTGGCGATCGATGAGCCGCCTTCGAGCCTGAAGCCCTCCGGCCCCTCGACGGTGAGGCGGACCTCCATCCGGCGGATGTCGTCCATCGAGAACGTCTCGTCGAAGAAGCGCAAGAAAGGACCGATCGCGCAGCTCGCATTGTTGTCCTTGGCCTTGCCGAGCAGCAGAGCCGAGCGGCCCTCGAAATCGCGCAAATTCACGTCGTTGCCGAGGCTGGCGCCGACCGCGCGCCCGCGCGAATCGACGACCACGACCACTTCCGGCTCCGGATTGTTCCATTGCGAAGCGTGGTGGAAGCCGGCCTCGGCGCCATGCCCGATCGCCGACATCGGCTGGCTCTTGGTGAAGATTTCGGCGTCCGGCCCGATGCCGACTTCGAGATATTGCGACCAGGCGCCCTTGGCGATCAGCGCCTCTTTCAGCCGCATCGCGGCCGGCGAGCCGGGCTTGAGCTTGGAGAGATCCTCGCCGATCAGCGCGGTCAGTTCGGCTCGGAGCGCGGCTGCGGCGTTGAGGTCGCCGCGCGCCCGCTCTTCGATCACCCGCTCCAACATCGATGTGGCGAAAGTGACGCCCGCCGCTTTCAGCGCCTGAAGATCGACCGGCGCAAGCAACCAGGGCTTGTTTGGATCGCGGCTTTCGGCCGGCGTGTTGGCGAGAATGGCCTCGAACGAAGCGATCGTCTCGCCCTCGGCGGCGCGCAGCGCCGCGGCCGGGTTTTCCGCCTCGCAGAGCGCGCTCATCGTCGGAAAGCGGCGCGAAATGTCGACAACGCCTTCGGCCCGCACCGCCGCCACCGACGGTCCGTCGAGATCGGGCCGCCAAATGCGCGCCGCAAGCGCGCCCCGGTAGAGATCGGTCGGCGCTGTATCGGCGACGCTCAACTGAAGCTGGGCCATGTTTCCTCCTGTTCTTTATGTAGCCGTGGTCGCCGACCGCGGCTACAACCGCCGGCCGGGCGACTTTATCCACGGCGACATTGACGCAGGCCTTTCCTCTGGTTAGCGTCTAACATGCTAGCTTCGAAAATAAAGACATTTGTGGGCGGCGAGACGCGAGGCGGAGAGCGATG
>DATGLU010000363.1:0-9497 GCA_035294045.1 Roseiarcus sp.
GCGCCTCTTCCTGGCTGTCCTCAGCGCAGGCGACGGTCGGCTTGTCGCCGTCCTCGGCCTCGGTGAACAGGGTCTTGCCGAGGCGTCCCTTATTATGCGCGATGAGATGCGAGGCGACGGCGAGAATATGGCCGGTCGAGCGGTAATTGCGCTCCAGGCGGATGACCTTGGCGCCGGGAAAGTCCTTTTCGAACCTCAAAATATTGTCGACATCGGCGCCGCGCCAGCCATAGATCGACTGATCGTCGTCGCCGACGCAGCAGAGATTGCGCCGCGCCTGGGCGAGCAGCCGCAGCCAGAGATATTGGACGACGTTGGTGTCCTGGTACTCGTCGACCAGGATGTAGCGAAAGCGCTCCTGGTACTTTTTCAGCACGTCCTCGCGCTCGCGGAACAGCCTCAGGCCTTCGAGCAGCAGGTCGCCGAAATCGGCGGCGTTGAGGATTTTCATCCGCGCCTGATAGGCGGCGTAGAGCGCCGCGCCGCGGCCATTGGCGAAAGCGGCCGATTCGGCGGCCGGGACATGGGCCGGATCGAGGCCGCGATTCTTCCAGGCGTCGATCTGGCCGGCGAGCGCCCGCGCCGGCCATCGTTTGTCGTCGATATTCTCGGCCTGCAGAATCTGCTTGAGCAAGCGGACCTGGTCGTCGGTGTCGAGAATGGTGAAATTCGGCTGCAGGCCGACCAGCTCGGCGTGACGGCGCAGGATTTTCGCGCCGATCGAATGGAACGTGCCCATCCACGGCATGCCTTCCTCGACGCCGGTCAAGGCGCTGATCCGCTCGCGCATTTCGCGCGCCGCTTTGTTGGTGAAAGTGACCGCGAGAATCTCGTGCGGGCGCGCCTTTCCGCTGGCGATCAGATGGGCGATGCGGACGGTGAGGACGCGCGTCTTGCCGGAGCCGGCGCCGGCCAGGACCAGGACCGGTCCGTCCAGCGCCTCCACCGCCTCGCGCTGCGCCGGGTTGAGCCCTTCGAGGTAGCGCGGCGCGAAGGCCGCCCGCGCCCGCGCCGATATGCTCTGCGGCGCGCCGCCGCCCCGGCCGGGCGGGTCGGCCGGATTGGCGAGGCTCTGCAACGCGGCTTCGGGATCGCGGAACAAGGGGCGAATCATCGCCCGGCAATGTGCTGCGCCGCGCGCCAATTGTCGATTCGCAAAGCCGCGGATCGCCCGTCCGGGCCGGTCAGTTCCAGTGATTAAGCTGGATAATCGCCGGCGTCATGATGGCGACAAAGAGGCCGGGCAGGAAGAACAGCACCATCGGCACGGTCAATTGCGGCGGCAAGGCGGCGGCCTTTTTTTCGGCGGCGGTCATCCGCTGATCGCGGCTTTCTTGCGCCAGGACGCGCAAGGCCGTGCCGAGCGGCGTGCCGTAGCGCTCGGCCTGGATGAGCACGGTGACGAGCGCGCGCACCGATTCCAATCCAGTGCGGGCGCCGAGATTCTCGTAGGCCTGGCGCCGGTCGGAGAGGAATGACATTTCCGCCGCGAGCAGCGTCAATTCCTCCGCCATCGGCACCGATTCGACGCCGATCTCCTGCGCCACCTTGCGCACCGCAAGCTCGATCGACATGCCGGATTCGGCGCAGATGAGCAGAAGGTCGAGCGCGTTCGGATAGGCCCGTTCAAGCGATTTCTTGCGCTTGGCGATCGTGTTCGAGAGGAAAATCTCCGGCCCTTTGATGCCGAGATAGGCTGCGCCGATCGAGACGCCGATCTTCATGACCAGCGGCTTGTCCCAATGCAGCACGACGAAAATGTAGAAGACCGTGATGCAGAAGAACAGGATCGGCGTCACCAGGCGAAAGAACAGGAACGTGTATTCGGCGCCGACGCCGCGATAGCCGGCCATCGCCAATTGCTGCTTGGCCTTTTCGGTGCCGAGCCACGTCGACAAATTGAGCTGATCGACGACCTGCTTGAACAGGCGCTTCGGCTCCTGGCGCAGCGACGGTTTTTGCTGGCCCGCGGCCAGGCGCTCGCGCTCGCGCTGGCGGATTCGCTCGCGCTCGCTGGAGACCGCTTTCATGCGGCGGCCGAGATTGTCGGTCTGGAGCAGCGGCATGGCGAGCGTCAGCACGCTCGCCGCGCAGCCGATCGCGACCAGCAGGCCGGCGACGAAATGCGGATTGCTCAATTTCTCGATGATGAGATCGAACATAAGCTTTTCAGCGTCCGCCTAGAAATCGAAACTGACCATCCGCTTCATCATCATCGTGCCGACCCCCATCCAGAAGAGGCCGATCGCCGCGACGATGCGTCCATGGCTGGTGGTCCAGAGCAACGAGACGTATTTGGGGCTGGAAAGGTAGAGCAGCCCGGTCACGACGAACGGGATGCAGCCAATGATCGCGGCGGAGGCCTTGGCCTCCATCGACATCGCCGAAATCTTGCCCCGCATCTTCTTGCGGTCGCGCAGCACGCGCGACAGATTGCTTAAAGCTTCGGAGAGGTTGCCGCCGGCTTTCGCCTGGATGTTGATGACGATGGCGAAAAAGTTGGCTTCGGTGACCGGCACGCGCTCAGCCAGGCGATCGACCGCCTCGCCGATCGATAGGCCGAGCGCCTGCGCCTCGACGATCCCGCGGAACTCGCTGCGCACCGGCTCGGCCGACTCGTTGGCGACGACGCGCAGGCAGTCGCCGATCGGCAGGCCGGCCTTGACGCCGCGCACGATAATGTCGATCGCGTTGGGAAACTCGGCGACGAATTTGGCGATGCGCCGCTTGCGGAGAAAGTTCAGGACGAAATTCGGCGCGCCGAAGCCGCCGATGATCGCCGACGGGGCGGCGATGAAAAGACTGCCGGTGACGAAAAAGATGGCGAACGCGACAAAGGCCGCGCCGAGCCCCGAGACGATATAGAATTGCTGCGGCGTCAAGGTGAGCCCGGCCTGCTGCAGCCTTGCCTGCAACGTCGCTTTTTTCCGGCCCGTCCGCTGTTCGAGCTCTTTGAGGCTGTCGGCGACCTGCTTGCGGCGCGCATTCTTGTCGACGCCGACATCGCGCATCTTCACCGTGGTCTTCTTCAGCGCGTCCTGGCGCTTCTTGGCGCGCGAATCGCCGGAAACGAGGACAAGCGCGCCGCCACCCAAGGCGATGACGAGGAAAACGGCAAGCAGAAGCGGATTGGACGTCACGATCTGCTCCTCACGCGGCCTTCACTTCCGAGGCGTCGAGCGCCGCGGCGAGGCGCGCCTCTTCGCCGAAATAGCGCGCGCGCTCCCAGAAGCGCGGCCGGCCGATGCCGGTCGAGCGGTGCCGCCCTTTCAGCTTGCCCTGCGCGTCCTCGCCGAGGAGCTCGTAGACGAAAAGGTCCTGGGTGATGATGACATCGCCCTCCATGCCCATCACCTCGGTGATGTGGGTGATGCGGCGCGAGCCGTCGCGCAGGCGCGCCGCCTGGATGATGACGTCGATCGAGGAGACGATCATCTCGCGGATGGTCCGCGACGGCAGCGCATAGCCGCCCATCGTGATCATCGATTCGATACGACTCATCGCCTCGCGCGGCGAGTTGGCGTGCAGCGTCCCCATCGAGCCGTCATGGCCGGTATTCATCGCCTGAAGCAGGTCGAACGCTTCCGGGCCGCGCACTTCGCCGACGATGATGCGCTCGGGCCGCATGCGCAGGCAGTTCTTGACGAGATCGCGCATCGTGATCTGGCCGGCGCCTTCGAGATTGGGCGGCCGCGTCTCCAGGCGCACGACATGCGGCTGCTGGAGCTGCAATTCGGCTGCGTCCTCGCAGGTGATCACCCGCTCGTCGGCGTCGATATAGTTGGTCAGGCAATTGAGCAGCGTCGTCTTGCCCGAGCCCGTGCCGCCGGAAATGATGACGTTGCAGCGGACGCGGCCGATGATTTTGAGGATTTCCGCGCCGGCCGGCGAGATCGAGCCGAAGCGCGTCAACTGGTCGAGCGTCAGCTTGTCCTTCTTGAACTTGCGGATGGTCAACGCGGCGCCGTCGATGGCGAGCGGCGGCGCGATGACGTTGACGCGCGAGCCGTCCGGCAGGCGGGCGTCGCAGATCGGCGAAGCCTCGTCGACGCGGCGGCCGACCTGGCTGACGATGCGCTGGCAGATGTTCATCAATTGCGCATTGTCGCGGAAGCGCACGTTGGTGAGCTGAATCTTGCCGCCGACTTCGATGAAGCATCGCGTCGGCCCGTTGACCATGATGTCGGCGATGTCGTCGCGGGCGAGCAGCGGCTCGAGCGGGCCATAGCCGAGAACGTCGTTGCAGATGTCCTCGAGCAGGTCCTCCTGCTCGGCGATCGACAGGACGATGTTCTTGATCGTGACGATCTCGTGGACGATGTCGCGGATTTCCTCGCGCGCATTGTCCGGATCGAGCTTGGCCAGCGCGGAAAGATCGATCGCCTCGATCAGCGCGCCGAAAATCATGCTCTTGGTTTGATAGTAGCTGTCGGAGCGGCGCGGCTCCGCAGCGGCGCGGACGGGCTCGGGCGCCGAGGCGCGCGGCGCGGCTTCTACCGGCGATGATTCGAGCGGCCGCGCCGGCGCGCTGGGCGGCGCGGCGGCGGCATTGGCCCCGCTGGCGCGCTTACCGAACATGGTCGTCCGACCTCCAGGCCGCCATCAACTCGCGCTCCTTTACGCCGCTCGCGCCTTCTTGCGCCCGAGCGCCGAGATGAGAGGATCGAAGAGGCTGCGCTTGGCCTTCTTCAATTCGACTTTTCCGTTCAGCTCGCGCGCCAGCTCGGCGAAAATCGCGGCCGTCTTTCCGTTGGCCTCGATCTCGGCGATCATCTGGCCGTTATTGGCGGCGGCGCCGAAAAGCTTGGCGTCGTAGGGAATGACGGCGGCCGGCTCGACCTCCACCGTCTTGGCGAAATCCGCGACCGCGATTTCCGGCCTCTTCACCACGCCGACGCCGTTCAGGATCAATTTCGGGCTGCGGTCATTGGGCCGCGCGCCGCGCAGGTTGTCGAGCAGATTCTTGGCGTTTCGTAAATTGGCGAGATCGGGCCCGGCGACGACGATCACGTCGTCGGCGCCGACCAAAGCGCGCTTGGTCCAGGCGGTCCAGATATGCGGAACGTCGAGCACGACGCAGGGCGTCGAGGCGCGCAGGATGTCGATCACCGCGTCGAACGCCGTCTCGCCGAAATCGTACGGCCGTTCGAGCGTCGCCGGCGCGGCCAAAAGGCTGAGATTGTCGGCGCATTTCGACAGAAGGCGCTCGACGAGATTCGAATCGACGCGATCGGGCGCGAACACCGCCTCGGCCATGCCTTGCGGGGGGTCTTGATTGTAATCGAGCCCGGCGGTGCCGAAGCCGAGATCCATGTCGGCGATGACGGTGGAGGTTTCCAGCCCGGTCGCCACCGACCAGGCGAGATTGTGCGCGATGGTCGACGCGCCGACGCCGCCTTTGGCGCCGGTGACGGCGATCACCCGGCCGACCGGATTGGCGCCGGGCGTGTTGTAGAGATTGGAGATCGCCTGGACGAAATCGAGCACCGAGAAGGGCGCGACAAGGTATTCGCTGACGCCTTTCAGAATGAGGTGACGATAAAGGACGATGTCGTTGATCTTGCCGCAGACGATGACCTTGGTGCCAGCGTCGCAAAACTCGGCCAATTCATCGAGGCTGACGGTCAGCGCGTCGCGATCCTGCGAGGATTCGAGCACGATGACGTTCGGCGTCGGCGCGCTGCGATAGGCTTCGACGGCCGCCGCCGGGCCGCCCATATGCAGCTTGACATGCGCCTTGTTCATCCGCCGGTCGCTCATCGCGGCCTGGATCACCGCCGCGACCTCCTGCGTTTCGCAGAAAGCCTGGATGGAAATGCGCGGCACCGGATTGATTTGCGGCGGATTGGGCGCGTCTTGCGTCGCGCCGGCCGGACCTACGCCGTTGAAATCGACGCTCATCGGTCAGCTTCCCCCGATTTGCCCGATACTGGTGTTTTTGACGTTCCATCCCGTGCCGGGATCCGTGCCGTTGCGCACCGCATTGATGGCGCGCAGCCTCATCTGGACATCGGATGGACCGATCGCGCCGGCCTGGACGAAATCGCGCGGATTGTCGACCTCGGCGGCGAGAAGCGATTGCGTCGCGCAGCCATAGTTCCAATAGGTTTCGTTCTTCCAGGTCTCCAGCGAGCTGCCGGAGGCGAGGTCGACCGGCCATTGGCCGCAATGCGGCGGCGCCTCGGCCTTCAGGCCGATATAGGTCAGCTTGATTGGCGCGGCGAGCAGCCGGTCGGCGACGGGATAGGAGCCGAGCCCGATCCGTCCCCGCAAGCCCGAAGCGGCCAATTCGCGCCGGATCGCCTCGAGGCCCGCGTGAATTTTCGGCCCGCCGCCGGCCGGCGTCAGAATGACGATCCGGCCGACGCCATATTGGGCGTAGCGCTCCGCGAAGTCTCGTACACTTGCCGCCGAACGCGCATCGAGCGCGGTCTGGCCGGTCGGGAAAACATCGAGCTCGGTCGGACCGTTGGTGAGCACGATCGGATGGCGATTGTGATAATCGTCCGGCGCGATCGAGCCGGTGATCGCCTCGTCATTGCAGCCGCCGAGCGCCGCCGCGCCTAAGAATCCCAGCGCGAGAAGGCCGAGCGGCTTGGCTTTTCTCGCAGAGCCTGTCGCGGCCATGCGCTTGTCCCTCCATGAAGCGCCGCGAGGCGGCGACGAGATTGGGCTACTCATTGATGAAGCCGATCTTGCCGGAATAATTCTGCAAGCCGCGCGTGCCGGCCGTGGAGTAGAGCTTGTTCACCCGGCCGAGCAGCCAGGTCTGCGGGTCGGTGGCGTCGGCGAAATTGGCGTCGGGCTTGACGACCTGGCCGGGATCGATCGCGTGGACGATATACGGCGTCACGATGATGACGAGCTCGGTCTCGTTGCGCTGGAAGTCGCGCGAGCGGAACAGGGCGCCGAGGATCGGCAGGTTCATCAGGCCGGGGACGCCGTTGATCGCCTGCGACGTCTCCGTCGAGAGCAGGCCGGCCGAGGCGATCGAGCCGCCCGACGGAAGCTCCACCGTGGTTTCGTTCTTGCGCGTGCGGAAACCCGGCACCGACACATTGGTGCCCGCTTCGCTCAGCGTGATCTGCTTGGAGAAGTCGATATCGGTGACTTCGGTCGCGATGCGCAATTGGATGCGCCCCTGGGAGAGCACGACCGGCGTGAAGTTGAGCGACACGCCATAGGGCTGCTGCAAAATGCTGAGCAGGCATTGGCTGGCGACGACGACCGTGCCGGTCGTGCAGCTCAGGCCGTTGGCGATCGGGATCGTGCCGCCGGCGAGGAACTTCGCCGATTCGCCGGATATCGCGGTGACGGTCGGCTCGGCCAGGATGCGCGCGACGCCCTGGCGCTCGAAGGCGAGCAATTGCCCCTGGAAGGTGTTGCCGCCCTTGCTCCAGTTCAACAGAGCGTTGGTCGCGGAAATCGCGCCGTTGATCGCGAAGGGATTGGTCACCTGGAACGAGCTGCCCGAGGCGTTCTGGCCGAACAGGTTGACGCCGAGCTGCTTGACGATGTCGCGGCGGATTTCGGAGACCGTCACCCGCAAGGCGACCTGTCGGCGCCGCGAATGGTCAGCGAGTTGATGAGTTTACCAGAGCTGACCTGCGGGGGAGACGACACCGTCGTTGAGGTACCGTTGGTCGTTGTTGTACCGCTCGAAGAACTTCCCGTTGAGGCCGCACCCGCACTGGCTGTAGAGGCGCTAGTTGTCGTCGATTGCGCAGGTACTGCAGTTACTCCGATAAAACCGCTGGCGATATCGAGCGCCTTTTGCGCTTCGGCGGCGGAGGCGACCGATCCCATCAGGATAATCGAATCGGCGACCGTCTTGACCGTGATGTCGTTACCGGGCATGGCGGCGTTCAACAGCGCCTTGAGCTCGCCGACATCGCGGCCGACCGAAATCTCGATGACGGCGATTTGGCGGCCCTGGCGGTCCATGGCGAAGATCGTCGTCTGGCCGTTCGCGATCGCGTCGATATAGAGGCGTCTCGCCGAGCGGACGATCGCATTGGCGACTGCCGGATTGCCGACATATATTTCGCCCGCCTCCTCCGGCAGGTCGACGATCACCGACTTGCCGACGCCGAGCTGAAGCCGGCGGGCGACCGGCGCGGGCGGCTGCCAGGCCGCGGCGCCTTGCTCGGCGCTCCAGGCCGGCGCGGTCGCCGCCGGCGCGAAGGGAAAGAGCG
Source organism: Roseiarcus sp. (assembly GCA_035294045.1). GTDB lineage: Bacteria > Pseudomonadota > Alphaproteobacteria > Rhizobiales > Beijerinckiaceae > Roseiarcus. The sequence goes on from DATGLU010000363.1 coordinate 8,196, forward strand.
CCGCCGCGGCCGCGAGCCACAACAGAGCGGGGCCTTTGATCCGTGCACGGTTCATCCAGTGAAACCCCAATCTGGCCGATCGCGCCAAACGCCGCTCATCGAGCCGCCTCTTGCGCGGCGCCGAAGCGAACGATGGTCAGCCCGCCCTCGTTCGTATTTTCAGACACGTTGGATTCGGTCTTGCCCTTGGAATCGAGCAAGCTGCGCAGCGCCAGGTGGAGATTGCCGTTGCCGGCGCGCTGCGCGAGGATGATCTGCTCGACCTGCGAGGGATCGAGCTCCAGCGTCGCATTGGAGCCGACGACGACGCGCTCGCCGTTCTTCTCCTGGACATTCTGGCCGATCGCCAGGACGCGGACATTGGTGAGGATGGTGCGCGGCGTCCAGACTTCCGAGCCGCGCGCCTTCGAGGCCTCGTCGTCGCGATAGAGCTGGATCACGTCGACGCGGTCGTTCGGCAGGATGAAGCCGCCCGCCGTGGTGCTGCCTTGCGAGTCGATATTGATCGCGACCGCGCGCATGCCGCTCGGCAGGATGGCGGAGAGGAAGCCGGAATTGGCGCCGGTGATGATCTTGTCGCGCCGCATCGGATCGCCTTGCAGGAAATCCGAGCGCGTCACCGCGCCCTTGACTTCGTCGACGGCGGCCTGGCCGTCCGATTTCTTGATCATCAGGGGCGACAAAGCGGCCTTCGGCCATTCCTGCCACCGGTAATCCGCCTCGGTGAGCTTGGTGCCCATCTGGAGATCATGGGCGGCGACCAGGACCTCGTCGGTATCGACCTTCTGGGTCACGTGGATGACTTGCGGCACGGGGGCGCCGCCGCTGGACGCGAACATGACATAGGCGCCGCCAAAGGCGACGATCGTCACGCCAAGGACCGCTATTTGAGCTTTGTTCATAACGCCAAACCCTCATCGCGCCCCTGACGCCGACGCGCCTTCGCACGCCGATTTGGCCCTATTTGAACTGTCAATCGTCAAATTAGGGTTAACCAGACGTATCTAATCCGCCCAGGCGGGGCTCCCGGGAGGTGTTTCGGCGGCTTAAAGCCCGGTCGCGGCGCGCCAAATCTGGCTGCTCGGATAGAGGGCCAAGCCGGCCGCCGCGAGGGCGACGCCATAGGGAACGCCGTTTTCCGGATGGTGCAGGCGGGCGACCCAGTCGAGGCGCTCCGCCCAGGCCGGCAGCGGCGCCCGCCGCGCCAGCACGATGGCCAAAGTGAGCAGGCCGCCCAGAACCGAGACGATGAGGCCGTAATCGAGCATCAGCGCCCAGCCGAGCCAGGGCGCGGTCGCCGCG
>DATGLU010000364.1:0-3185 GCA_035294045.1 Roseiarcus sp.
GTCGCCGTTCTGTTCATCACCCATAACGCGTACCATGCCTATGCCGCCGGCGATCGCTTCATGGTGCTGCGCCGCGGCCGGGCGCTGGCTGAATTCGCGAAGAACGAGCGTACGATCGGCGAGGTCATCGAGCTGATGGCGGGCGGCGCCGAGCTGAAGTCGCTGCTGACGAATAGCGAGGCGGCGATCGCGGGGCGATTGTAGGCGCGGTCGCTGACCGCGTCAGCCGCGGCCGCCGCTTTGAGAGCCGATTTCGGCAAGGCCGCGCTCGGCGAGCGCGGCTACACGATCGGCGGAGAAGAAGCGCGGCTGTCATTGAGGAGCCAAGGGACGAAGCAATCCATTCCTAAAGCGCGGCGCCCTTAGAGGGATCGCTTCGCTCGCCATGAGGGGCTTAGATTTTGCGGCGCGAGGTCGTCTGGCAGGAATGAAAGGAGGAAGAATCGGACATTCCCAATTTTTAGTTGCTGCGGTTCCTGCCAAACAGGTCAAAAGCGGAGGAAAAGATGAGAATCCATCAATCTGGACGCACTCTCTTGTCTGCTTGCATCGTCGCCGCCGTCGGCGCGTGGGGAACGACGGTCATGGCGCAGGACACTGAGGACTGGATCGGCACATGGGCGGCGAGCGCCCAGCCGGTTTGGGCGCCGGACTTCCTGGCGCCGCCGAAAGTTCCGCGCAATCTGTGGAAGCAGACCGTGCGCGAATTGGCCCATGTCTCGATCGGCGGATCGAAAGTCCGCCTGCTTCTGACCAACGAATATACGCCCTACCCTGTTACGATCGGCGCGGTTCACGTCGCGATCTCGAACAAGGGCGCCTCTATCCTACTCGGCTCCGATCGCGCGGTCACGTTTGGCGGCAAGGCCTCGATCGTCATCCCGCCCGGCGCCCCCGCGTTGAGCGATCCGGTCGACCTGACGGTCGCGCCTTTGTCGGACCTCGCCGTCAGCGTCTATCTTCCGAATGTGACGCCGATCGAGACGATGCATTGGGAGGGCCGGCAGACGGCCTATATCGCGGCCGGCGACAAGACCGCCGAGCCGGACATCAAGCCGGATTCGACGATGACGGCGAAGGTCTTCTTGAGCGAAATCCTCGTCGACGCGCCGGCCAATCCACGCGCCGTGGTGACGTTCGGCGATTCGATTACCGACGGCGACGGTTCGACCGTCGACGCCAATCACCGCTGGCCGGACGATCTTGCCGAGCGGCTGTCGGAGCGCAGGATCGCGGTGCTGAACGAAGGCATCTCGGGCGCGAAGGTCCTGTCCGATCGGATGGGCGTGAACGCGCTCGCCCGCTTCGACCGCGACGTGCTGAGCCAACCGCATGCCGACGTCGTCACCATGATGATGGGCATCAACGATATCGGCTGGCCTGACAGCGTGCTGGCGCCCAGCGACAAGGTTCCGACCGCCGAGGAGGTGATCGCCGGGCATCAGCAGATCATCGCCCGCGCCCACCTGCATCATATGCGGATCATCGGCGCGACGCTGACGCCGTTCGAGGATACGTTCCATGGCACGCCGCTCTTCGGCTATTACAGCGAGGAGAAGGAGAAGGTGCGGGAGGCGGTGAACAAATGGATTCGGGAGAGCGGCGCCTATGACGCCATTGCGGATTTCGACGCCGTGGTGCGCGACCCGGCCAATCCCAAACATCTCAAGCCGGAATACGATTCAGGCGATCACCTGCACCCGAACGACGCCGGCTATGTCGCGATGGCCAATTCGATCAATCTCGACGCGTTGCTCGGAAACAAAAAGTAGCAGCCATCAGGCGCGGCGATTGTAGACGCGGTCGATGACCGCGTCTGCCGCGTCTGCCGCGCTTGGCGAGCGCGGCGACAGAAGCGGCGCGGTCCCGGTAAGAGGACCGCGCCGCCGCTTTGAGCGAAACGGGAGGATTTCGCTCAGTCGCCCATCATCTTCTTGGCGTTGTCCGGCGTGATCGCGGTGGTCGGGACGGTCACTACCGTCGGCACTTTCTCGGCGCAGTCGAGCAGGATCGACTTCGCCATCTCGATCGCCTCGGGGCCGCCAGTCGGGTACGTGAAGGTCGCCGCCCATTCGCCTTCGGCGACGGCGCGGATGCCGCCGGCAGGCCCCGGCAGGCCGTCGGTGCCGAGGATTTTGATGTCGCCGTCCTTCTTGCCGGCGCCCTTGGCGGCGAGGCGCGCGCCGGCGGCCATCATGTCGTTCGAGGCGTAAACCGCCTTGATGTCCGGATGGGCCTGCAGCATCGCGGCGAACGCGGTCTGGGCTTTATCCGGCAGCCAGTCGGCGGCCTGTTCGGCGACGACATGAATCTTGGCGTTCTCCCTCACGCCCTCCTTGAAGCCGTTGAGCCGCTCGACCGCCGGCGTCGAGCTCGGCAGGCCTTCCAGCACCGCGACGTCGCCGCCCTCCGGCAGCAGCTTCTCGGCGACGTATTTGCCAGCCTGCTCGGCGATCTTGAAATTGTCGCCGCCGATAAAGGCGGTGTAGTCCTTGCCCGGCTCGCCGACCGTCTTGCGGTCGAGCTCGATCACCGGAATGCCGGCCTTCATCGCCCGCGCCACGACCGGGGTCAGCGGCGAAGCCTCGAACGGCGAGATCAGGATCAGGTCGACCTTCTGCGTGATGAAATTGTCCATCTGCGAGGTTTGCGTGTTCACGTTGCCGGCGCCGTCGGCGATCTGCAGCGTGAATTGCGGAACCTTCTTCGCCGCCGCGGTCAATTCGTCATTGACATGCTGGCGATAGGGCTCGGCATTGTTGGCTTGCGAAAAGCCGATCACATATTGGCCGTTCTTGCCGCATTCCTTGACCAGCGGCGCGGCCTCGGCCGCGCCGACGCTCAGCGCGGCGGCGCCGACGCCGAGCGCCAGCATTCTGGATAGTGTGGTGAGACGACTCATCAGTTCACTCCCCGATATTCGTGTGTTTCAAGATAAAGCCCCTCCCGAATGGACATCCGGGTAGCGTCACGGGTCCGGCGAAGCGCCGAGCCTACGACTTTTTGGCCGCCTGGTTACCGACCCAATCCCTCGCGGCGACGTACGAGCGATTGAAGCACCGCGGCGAGGACAATGATCGCGCCGGTCGCGAGCAATTGCAGGGCCGCATTGATGTTGTTGAGCTGCAGCACATTGGCGAGCGCGCCGAGCATGACCGCGCCGGCGACCGTGCCGACCATCGAGC
>DATGLU010000365.1:0-2927 GCA_035294045.1 Roseiarcus sp.
AAATCGTCGCCGGCATGGCCGGCGGCGGCGTAGAGGCCGTAGAGCTGCGCCGCGGCCGCGCCGAGCGGCGTCGCGGCGCCGGCGGCGAGCGCGGCTTCCTGCGCGAGCTTCAGGTCCTTCAGCATCAGGGCGGCGGCGAAGCCGGGCTTGTAGCCGCTATTGGCGGGCGAAGCCGGAACCGGTCCGGGAACCGGGCAATAGCTGGTCAGCGACCAGGACTGGCCCGACGAGGTCGAGGCGACATCGTAGAGCGCTTGCGCCGAGAGGCCGAGCTTTTCGGCGAGCGCGAAGGCTTCGCAGGTGACGATCATCGTCGCGCCGAGGATCATGTTGTTGCAAATTTTCGCCGCCTGGCCGGCGCCAGCCTCGCCGCAATGGACGATGCGCTTGCCCATCTTTTCGAGGATCGGCTTGGCCCGGGCGAAGGCCTCGTCCGCGCCGCCGCACATGAAGGTCAGCGTCGCCGCCTTGGCGCCGCCGACCCCGCCCGAGACCGGCGCGTCGAGCGAAGCGACGCCGGAATCCTTCGCCTGCTGATGGGCGCGCCGCGCGCTGTCGACATCGATCGTCGAAGAATCGATGAACAACGCGCCGCTTTTGGCGGCCGGCACAATATCGTCCCAAACCGAAAGGACATGCTTGCCGGCCGGCAGCATGGTGACGACGATCTCCGCCGCAGCGACCGCTTCGCGGCTGGAGCCGGCGATGGCGACGCCATGCGCCGCCGCCTCGTTGCGCGAGGTCTCGACGAGATCGAAGCCGAGGACGCTGTGGCCCGCCTTGACCAGATTGGCGGCCATCGGCCCGCCCATATTGCCGAGGCCGATAAAAGCGATTGCGGTCATTTTGCGTCTCCTCCGCCCCGTCAGCTTTGCAGACGAGTTTGCAACCGCCGCGGCGACGCCGTCCAGAGGCGATCCGCTTAAGCCTCGTCGCTTTCGCCGCCGTTGCGCTTCGTCTCCGGCATCATCAGCGCGAAGACGGCGAAGGCGACGAGCGCCACCGCGCCGAGCGCGACGAAGGTCGCCGAATAGCCGAAATGATCGACGAGGATTCCTGCGCAAAGGCCGCTCGACGACGCGCCGACGCCGAGCGCCGCGGCGACCGCGCCTTGCGCCAGATTGTAGCGGCCGGTGCCGCGCATGATGTCGGCGAGAACCAGCGGCATGAGCGCGCCGATAATCCCCGCGCCGACGCCGTCGAGCAATTGCACGCCGATCAGCCAGGCGCTGTCGTCCGATAACGGATAGAGAAACGCGCGCAGCGGCAGCACGCCGAAGCCGATCAGGAAGATCGGCTTGCGGCCGCAGCGATCGGCGTTGCGGCCGACGACAATCGCGATCGGCAGCATGATCGCCTGCGCCGCGACGATGCAGGACGACATCATCGCGGTCGCGTAGGCCGGATGCGCCAGCGCCAGCTTCTGTCCGACCAGCGGCAGAAGCGGCGCATTGGCGAAATGGAAGAGCACGGTGCAAAGCGAAAAAATGACAAGCGGGCGGTAGCGCAGAAGATCGGTCCAGGACGCCGCCTGCTCCGCGCCGTCGCGGCGCGCCTCGCGGGCGCGGTCGTGGTCGATCGCCGCCGCCGGAATGGCGAGAACCGCGACGCCGGCGAGCGCGGCGAAGAGCGGCGTCAGGAAGAACACGGCGCGCTGCGTGAACGCCCAGCCGACCAAAGCGGCGACGAGCGCGATGGCGACATTGCCGGCGTGGTCGAAGGCTGAGTTGCGCCCCATCCGCCGCGCCAATTGGCGGCGCGGGAAGAGCCCGAGCGTCAGCGCCGCGACCGCGGGGCCGAACAGGTCGCCGACCACGGCCATGATTGTCGTGGCGGCGAGCAGCGGCCAGAAGCTGGGGAAGAGCCCGATCGCGGCGCCGCTCAGGCCGAGCAAAGCGAGCGCGGCGATGACGAGGCCGCGCTTGGCGCGGCTCGCGTCGATCAAGGCGCCCGCCGGCGCGTTGAAGAGGAGACCGATCAGGCCGCTGACCGTGGTGACGAGGCCGACCGCCTCCTGGCTCCAGCCCTGCTGGGTGACGAGGAAGACGTTGAGATAGGGGCCGACCGCGCCGCGGACGTCGGCGAGCAGGAAGTTCAGCGCGTCGAGCGCGCGCGGGTTGAAGCGGCGCGCGGCCGCGGCCGCGCCTGCCTGCGCGCTCGGCCGGGTGTTGGCGATGGTTTGCGTCATGACGCGGCTCGCTTGTCGAAACGGCGAGTCCTGGCGACCTGCGCCGCCGCTCAGGTCTGGGCGCTCAGCCGATCCAAACCGCCGCGGCGAGCGCGACGATCAAAGCGGGCGGCATGACCAGGACGCCGAGTTTCAGGAATCGCCAGGCGTTGACGCCCTCGCCTTCGCGCCGCAGCGCGGCGAGCCAGAGGATCGTCGCCAGGGAGCCGGTGATCGAAAGGTTCGGGCCGAGATCGACGCCGACCAGAGCCGCCGCCACGACCGGATGCGGCAAATGGTCGAGCGCCACGGTCGAGCCGACGATCAGGCCGACCGGCAGGTTGTTCATCAGATTGCAGGCGAGCGCGACAAGCCCGCCGGCCGCCAAGCCGGTCAGAGAGGCCGAACGGCCGGCGTAATCGGCCGTGTGATGGGCGAGGGCGGCGATGAGGCCGGTATGTTCGAGCGCCTCGACCAGCACGAAAAGGCCGGCGACGAGCGGCAGCACGCTCCACGAGACGCCCTTGACGATCGGCCAGGGCGACTGGCGCGCCCCGATCAGGATGAACGCCGCGGTCAAGGCGCCGGCGAGGAATGTGGGCAGGCCCAGGCGCCAGCCCAAAGCCGAGGCGGCGATCAGCGCCAGCGCGGTGGCGGCGATGCCGATCGCCGCCAGCGCGCCGCCGCGGGTCAGCGGCGCGGCCTCGGGCGCGCCTTTGAGGGGCTTGCGGAGCTGGCGGCGCAAGGCGAAGCGCAGCGC
>DATGLU010000366.1:0-2349 GCA_035294045.1 Roseiarcus sp.
AACGGAAAGGGCGGCTTTCAGCCGCCCTTTTTCTTGGCGCTTGACCGCCCGGCCCGATGTAGTAACATACCTACAATAAATCCGAGGCTGGCCATGACGACGAAAACAATGACGAGCCGAGAGGCCAATCAGGACTTCAGCCGCGCCAAGCGCGAGGCGAGGAACGGACCCGTCATCATCACAGAGCGCGGCCGGCCGGCGAACGTCTTGCTTTCCTACGAAGAATATCGCCGCCTGGCCGGCAAGCAGGGCAGCATACTCGACCGGCTGGCGATGCCCGGCTCAGAGGACATCGAGCTTGATCTGCCGAAGCGGAGAATCGAACCTTTCCGCGACATCGATCTGACTTGATGTTCCTCCTCGACACGAATGTTGTTTCCGAAGGGCGCCGTCCCGCCCGCCTCCCCAGGCCGGTCGCCGACTGGTTCGCCGCCGCCCCGTCCGACGAGATGTTCATTTCGGCGGCGACCGTTCTGGAAATTGAAATCGGCGTTCGCCGCCTCGAGCGACGCGATCCTCGGCAAGGGGCGATCTTGCGGAGATGGAAGAGCGAGGGCCTCATCGCCGCCTTTCGCGGGCGCGTGCTGCCCGTCGATGAGGCGATCGCCGAACGCTGCGCCGTGATGCATGTCCCCGATCCGCGTCCTTTGCTCGATTCCATCATCGCCGCGACGGCGATTGTCCATCAGTTGACGCTCGTCACGCGCAATTTCGGCGATTTTGTCGGCACGGGCGCTCGATTGTTCAATCCCTGGGATCAGACTGCGGCCCAATAGCTCGCTTCTGCCACAGCCCGTTTCTCCGCCGGCTCGCGGGCATGACGAAATGGTAAGACGCCCTCCATGGAAAGCCGGTTGCGCACCTGGCGCCCTCCGGCGGATCATTGCCAAAAACGCTCCGCCTAACGCAATGTCGCCCGCGATTCGCCTTGTTCTTCGCGCACGGACCCGCCGCGCGGCCGATGGGGCGTCGGCCCGCGGTCTGTTGAGGAAAGAGTCTCAATGAAATTCTTGGCCCTCGGCGTCGCGCTCTTTGCGGCGGCGGCCCTTTTGACCGGCCTTCACCAGCCAAGCACGATGACCTTTCTGGTGACGGGCGCGGCCGCGGCCTGCGCCGTCGCGACCTACCTTTCCCACCGGTTCTCACCGTTCTTGAAAGTGTTCGAAGCGATTTTCGCGTCGGAGACGATCGTCTTCGGCATCGCATTTCTCATCGACGAGCTTGGCCTTTGGCCGAAGGCCTACGCCAATTATACGCTGCCGCCGAGCCTCGCCTTCGCCGTCGCGCTGTTCGGCGTGTTCGTCTATGCGATCTCCTTCGTTCCGGTCGTCCGCAAGATGACGGCGATCGCCGATCCCTATTTCCGCGAGACGGCGCCGACCCAGGCGAGGCCGGGAGGATTTCTCCCGACGATCACGACCGCGCAGAACAAGCTCGCCATCGCCAGCCTGGTCTTCCTAATCGTCATCAACCAGATCGAGGTCGCGCTGGACGTCCGCCTCTCCTATTTCCGCGCCGACTTCACCAACGCGCTCAAGAATATGGATCAGGGCGAATTCTGGCGGCAATTGCTGCTGGTCTTCGTGCCGGTCGTCGCCGCCCTCGTCGTCAGCTACACGGTCGAATATGTCGTGACCTCGACGTTCGTCGTGCGCTGGCGGCGATGGCTGACGGCGAGCTACACGGCGCGATGGATGAGCCGCGGCGTGCACTACAACATGCTGCTGACGGGTTCGCCGACCGACAACCCCGACCAGCGCATCTCGCAGGACATCTATTCGTTCATCGACGGCGGCGGCGGCACCGGCGGCATTTACGGCTACGCCGTCACCGCCCTGCAAACGCTGACCTCGCTTGTCTCGTATTCGCTCGTGCTCTGGTCGCTATCGGCGGGCTTCACCCTGCCCGGCCTCGCCATCGTCATTCCCGGCATTCTGTTCTGGGTGGCCCTCGCCTATAGCGGCGCCGGCACGCTGATCACCCATTGGATCGGGCGGACCCTCTCCGCGCTGTTCTTCCAGCAGCAACGGTACGAAGCGAATTTCCGCTTCGGCCTGGCGAGAGCGCGCGAATATAGCGAGCAGATCGCTCTGCTGCGCGGCGAAGAGAACGAAACGAAAGCCGCGGGAGAGAATTTCTCCCATATCTACGACAATTACATGCGCATCGTGCATGTCCGCAAGCGTCTGACGGCGTTCGTACGGACTTACGCCCAGGCCTCGGTGCTCGTTCCTTACGTTGTCGCAGCGCCCTTCTACTTTCTCGGCAAGATCAGCCTCGGCGGCCTCAACCAAGTCGGCGCCGCGTTCAACAGCGTCTACGAGAACATGAACTTCTTCGTCACGTTCT
>DATGLU010000367.1:0-5998 GCA_035294045.1 Roseiarcus sp.
TGGTCAAAAGCCAAATTCATGCGGGCGGCCGCGGCAAGGGCAAGTTCAAGGAAAAGGAGGCGGGCGAAAAAGGCGTCGTGCGCCTCGCCCGCTCGCTCGCCGAGGTCAAGAGCTTCGCCCGCGAAATGCTGGGCCGGACGCTGGTCACCGTCCAGACCGGGCCGGCCGGAAAGAAGGTCAATCGCCTCTATATCGAAGAGGGCGCGACGATCGCGCGCGAGCTCTATCTTTCCGCTTTGGTCGACCGCTCGGCTTCGCGCGTCGCTTTCGTCCTCTCGACCGAGGGCGGCGTCAATATCGAAGAGGTGGCGCACAAGACGCCGGAGAAAATCCACACTTTCGCGATCGATCCGGCGACCGGCGTCATGCCGCATCACGGCAAGCTCGCCGCCGCGGCTTTGGAGCTCAGCGGCGATCTCGTCAAGCAGGCCGAGAAGCTGATCGCCCAGCTCTACGCGGCTTTCCTCGCCAAGGACATGGCGCTGCTCGAAATCAATCCGCTGATCGTCACCGGCGAGGGCGCGCTGCGCGTTCTCGACGCGAAAGTCTCGTTCGACGACAACGCCCTCTATCGCCGTCCCGACATCGCCGCGCTTCGCGACGAGACCGAGGAGGACGCCAAGGAGATCGAAGCCTCGCGCTACGACCTCAACTATGTCACCCTGGACGGCTCGATCGGCTGCATGGTCAACGGCGCCGGCCTCGCTATGGCGACGATGGACATCATCAAGCTCTATGGCGAGAGCCCGGCCAATTTCCTCGATGTCGGCGGCGGCGCCTCGAAGGACAAGGTCACGGCCGCCTTCAAGATCATCACCGCCGATCCGAACGTGAAGGGCATCCTGATCAACATATTCGGCGGCATCATGCGCTGCGACGTGATCGCCGAAGGCGTGATCGCCGCGGTGAAGGAGGTCGGGCTGAAAGTGCCGCTCGTCGTCCGGCTCGAAGGGACGAATGTCGAGCTCGGCAAGAAGATTTTGCGCGAATCGAAGCTCGACGTGATCCCCGCCGACGATCTCGACGACGCCGCGCAGAAGATCGTCAAGGCGGTCCAGGCGCGCCGGTCATGATTTGACCGAGCCGCGCTATATCGTTACACATATCCTGTGTAACTGTGGAGGCCGCCATGAAAAACATTACCCTCGCTGTTGATGACGAAGTCCTTGAAAAGGTTCGCACTTACGCAGCCGAGCGGAAAACGACGGTCAACGGCATCGTGCGCCAGCACCTCGAAAGAATTGCCGCGGAGAACGACAAGCGCGCCGAGGCGCGCCGGCACCTCTTACGGCTGGCGGAAACCTCTGAAGGGCGCATGGCCCCGGGCTATGTCTGGAACCGCGAGGAGCTCTATGACCGCCCAGTGCTTCGTCGACACGAACATCCTGATTTACGCCGCGAGGGCAAGGAATGACGAAAAAAACAAGTTCGCGGTCGCCAATGAGATTATTCAGCGCGAGCGTTTTTGCGTATCGGCGCAGGTTCTGCAGGAGTTCTATGTCGCCGTTCAGAGGGCGGATCCTCGCAGACCGCAGGCGACTCCCCTTTCGGAATCGAAAGCCGCCGAATGGGTCGGCTGGCTTGAGCCTTTCTGCGAAGTCGCGACCGACTCCTTCCTCGTCCTCCGCGCCATCGAGACGGCGCGCGACCACCGGATATCGTACTGGGACGCCGCAATCATCGCCGCCGCCGAGCGCGCGTCCGCGCCCATTGTTTACAGCGAAGACCTTAATCACCGACAGCATTACGGCGATGTCCAGGTCCTGAACCCCTTCCGGCCTCGATAGCCGCCCATCGGAAAGCGCGCATGTCAATTTTGATAAACGCCCAGACAAAGGTTCTGACTCAGGGCTTCACCGGCAAGAACGGCACGTTCCATTCCGAGCAGGCGATCGCCTACGGAACCAAGGTCGTCGGCGGCACGTCGCCGGGCAAGGGCGGCTCGACCCATCTTGGGCTGCCGGTTTTCGACACGCTCGCCGAGGCGCGCGAAAAGACCGGCGCCGACGCGTCCGTCATCTATGTGCCGCCGCCCGGCGCGGCGGATGCGATCTGCGAGGCGATCGACGCCGAGGTTCCGCTCATCGTCTGCATCACCGAGGGCATTCCGGTTCTCGACATGGTGCGCGTCAAGCGGGCGCTGTCGGGCTCGAAATCGCGCCTGATCGGGCCGAATTGTCCCGGCGTCATGACGGCGGGCGAGTGCAAGATCGGCATCATGCCCGGCAACATTTTCAAGCGCGGCTCGGTCGGCGTCGTCTCGCGCTCCGGCACGCTCACCTATGAAGCCGTGTACCAGACGACGCGCGAAGGCCTCGGCCAGACCACCGCGGTCGGCATTGGCGGCGATCCGGTCAAGGGGCTCGAATTCGTCGACGTGCTCGAAATGTTTCTCGCCGATCCGGAGACGAAATCGATCGTCATGATCGGCGAGATCGGCGGCCAGGCCGAGGAGGACGCCGCGCAATTCCTCAAGGACGAAGCCAAGCGAGGCCGCGCCAAGCCGACCGTCGGCTTCATCGCCGGACGCACCGCGCCCCCCGGCCGCCGCATGGGCCATGCCGGCGCGATCATTTCCGGCGGCAAAGGCGGCGCCGAGGACAAGATCGCGGCGATGGAGGCGGCGGGCATCCGCGTCTCGCCATCGCCGGCGCGGCTCGGCAAGACCTTGAGCGAGATGTTGAACGGAAAATGACAAGATTGATGAACGATAGCGGCGAGGCGCAGCGCTGCGATCCCCCTCTCCCGCTTGCGGGAGAGGGTTGGGGTGAGGGTAATCCGCAGGCGTTTGTTCGCTTTTTCAATCAAGCAAGAGCCGCGGCAAACTCTCATCCGCTTCGCGCTACCTTCTCCAGCAAGCGGGAGAAGGGAATGGGCCGTTCGATCGTCCCTCGCATGACGCGACTGCGAATCGCCTTCGACGTTGGAGCGTAATTCGATGACCCGGCAGGACTTCAACCAGACGCTTCTGCAAACCTCGTTCCTCTATGGCGCCAACGCCGCCTATATCGAGGAATTGCAGGCGCGGTACGAAAAGGACCCGCAAAGCGTCGAGCCGGGCTGGCGCGCTTTCTTCGCGGCGCTGGGCGACGATCCGCAAAGCGTCGAGAAGCAGGCGCATGGGCCGTCCTGGGAGAAGCCGAACTGGCCGGCTCTGCCGAAAACCGATCTCATCGCCGCGCTCGACGGCGATTGGCCGGCGATCGAGAAGGCGGTCGGCGAAAAGTTGCGCGCCAAGGCCGGAGCGGAGGGCGGCGTCGGCGAGGCCGATCTGCACCGCGCGACACGCGACAGCGTGCGCGCCTTGATGATGATCCGCGCCTATCGGATGCGCGGCCATTTTCACGCCAATCTCGATCCGCTCGGCCTTGAGCCGCAGAAGGATCACGAGGAGTTGCACCCGTCGAATTACGGCTTCACCGAAGCCGACTACGACCGCAAGATTTTCATCGACAAGGTGCTCGGGCTGGAATTCGCCACCATTCCCGAAATGCTGGCGATCCTCCGCCGCACCTATTGCGGCACGATCGGCTTCGAATTCGTCCATATTTCCGATCCGGCCGAGAAGGCCTGGATTCAGGAGCGGATCGAGGGACCGGACAAGGAAATCTCGTTCACCAACGAAGGTAAAAGGGCGATCCTCAACAAGCTCGTCGAGGCCGAGGGCTTCGAGAAGTTTTTCGAGGTCAAATATCCCGGCGCAAAGCGCTTCGGCCTGGAAGGCGCGGAGGCGATGATCCCGGCTCTGGAGCAGATCATCAAGCGCGGCGGCGCGCTCGGCGTCAAGGACATCGCGATCGGCATGGCCCATCGCGGCCGGCTCAACGTGTTGAGCCAAGTCATGGGCAAGCCGCACCGCGTCATCTTCCACGAATTCAAGGGCGGCTCGGCCTCGCCCGACGAGGTCGAAGGGTCAGGCGACGTCAAGTACCATCTCGGCGCCTCGTCGGACCGCGAATTCGACAGCAACAAAGTCCATCTGTCGCTGACCGCCAATCCCTCGCATCTCGAAATCGTCGATCCGGTCGTGCTCGGCAAGGTGCGCGCCAAGCAAGACCAGCTCAACGATCATATCGAGCGGGTCAAGGCGCTGCCGCTGCTCATCCATGGCGACGCCGCCTTCGCCGGCCAGGGTGTGGTCGCGGAATGTTTCGGCCTTTCCGGCCTTCGCGGCCATCGCACCGGCGGCTCGGTCCATTTCATCGTCAACAACCAGATCGGCTTCACCACCTATCCGCGCTATTCGCGCTCGTCGCCGTACCCCTCCGACGTCGCCAAGCTGGTCGAGGCGCCGATCTTTCACGTCAATGGCGACGATCCAGAAGCGGTCGTCTATTGCGCCAAAATCGCGATCGAGTTTCGGCAGCGATTCCACAAACCAGTCGTCATCGACATGTTCTGCTATCGGCGCTTCGGGCATAACGAGGGCGACGAGCCGGGCTTCACCCAGCCGCTGATGTACCGGATGATCCGCTCGCATCCGACGACGCTGGAAATCTACGCCAAGAAGCTAGTCCAGGAAGGGCTTGTCACCGAGGGCGAGGTTGACAAGATGCGCGCCGACTGGCGCCACCGCCTCGAGGCGGAGTTCGAGGCGAGCACCGGCTATCGCGCCAACAAGGCCGATTGGCTCGACGGCCGCTGGGCGGGGCTCAAATCCGGGCAGGATTCGACCGAGGACGACCGCCGCGGCATGACCGGCGTCGATACCGGCAAGATCAAGCAATTGACCGCGCGGATTACCGCCGTCCCGCCGGGCTTCAACGTCCATAGGACGATCCAGCGCTTCCTCGACAATCGCCGCCACGCGGTCGAATCCGGCGAGGGGATCGACTGGGCGACGGGCGAGGCGCTCGCCTTCGCGACCCTGCTCGACGAAGGCTATCCCGTTCGCCTTTCCGGTCAGGACAGCGAGCGCGGCACCTTCTCGCAGCGCCATTCGGTGCTGATCGACCAAGAGACCGAGGCGCGCTACATCCCGCTCAATCATATCCGCGACGGCCAGGCGCGCTACGAAGTCATCAATTCGATGCTCTCGGAAGAGGCGGTGCTTGGCTTCGAATACGGCTATTCGCTGGCCGAGCCCAATGCGCTGACGCTGTGGGAGGCGCAGTTCGGCGATTTCGCCAATGGCGCGCAAGTCGTGTTCGATCAGTTCATCTCGTCCGGCGAGCGCAAATGGCTGCGCATGTCGGCGCTCGTCTGCTTGCTGCCGCATGGCTATGAAGGCCAGGGACCGGAACATTCCTCGGCGCGGCTCGAGCGCTACCTGCAGCTTTGCGCGGAAGACAATATGCAGGTCGCCAATTGTACGACGCCGGCGAACTACTTCCACATCCTGCGCCGCCAATTGAAGCGCGAGATCCGCAAGCCGCTAATCTTGATGACGCCGAAATCGCTGCTGCGCCACAAGCGCGCGGTTTCGAGCCTCAGCGAGATCGGTCCCGGCTCGTCGTTCCATCGCCTGCTTTGGGACGACGCCGAATCGCGCAAGGGCGAGAAGATCAAGCTCGCCAAGGACGACAAGATCAGACGCGTCATTCTTTGCTCAGGCAAGGTCTATTACGACCTTTACGAGGATCGCGAGAAGCGCGGCGCGGATGATGTGTATCTGCTGCGCGTCGAGCAGCTCTATCCGTTCCCGCTCAAGGCCTTGGTGCGCGAGCTCACGCGCTTCAAGAAGGCCGAAATCCTCTGGTGCCAGGAAGAGCCGAAAAATATGGGCGGCTGGGCCTTTGTCGAGCCCTATCTCGAATGGGTTCTGGCGCAAGTCGGCGGCAAGTCGAAGCGGGCGCGCTATGCTGGCCGGCCGGCTTCGGCGGCGACCGCTACCGGCTTGATGTCGAAGCACCTTGCTCAGATGAAGGCGTTCCTCGACGAGTGTTTCGCCGTGTGATGCGCTTGACCGATCCGCATGTGTCATTCCCGCGAAAGCGGGAATCTAGAGAGCCTCCGCGGCTCAGGAGAAGCTCAGCTTGGATTCCCGCTTTCGCGGGAA
>DATGLU010000368.1:0-11104 GCA_035294045.1 Roseiarcus sp.
GGTTGTCGAGATTGGGCTGCTCGAAGACGAACGGCATGCCGAGCACGCCCTCCCAGAAGTCGATCGAGGTCTGCCGGTCGGCGCCGACAAGCGTGATGTGATGGACGCCCTGGACCTGGATTTTCTCCATCGCCGCCTCCTATCGGGCTTTCTCGACGAGCTTGGACTTGTACTCGCTGCGCGGCAGCGCGCCGGGCGGGGTGATCGTCACCTCGGCGGTCACGATCAGCTTGTCCCTGATGCGCGCGCGGATTTTCTCCGCCAGGCCGTCGCTCGCCTCCGCCGCCTCGACCACGACCGGCAGCGGCGGGTCCTGGCGCACGCCGGGCGCGCGCGGGCGGATGAGGATCGCGCCGGTGGTCAGCGGCGCGAATTCGTTGACCACCTCGCGAATGGCGGAGGGAAAGACATTGACCCCGCGCACGATCAGCATGTCGTCGGTGCGCCCGATGCAGCGCAGGCGCGGCGACGTGCGCCCGCAAGCGCAAGGGCCGACCGCCAGCTTGACATGATCGCGCGTGCGGAAGCGCAAGAGCGGCGTCGAGCGGTTGACGAGATGAGTTAGAACCAGCTCGCCTTCCGCGCCGTCGACGATCTCCTTCGCCGCGCCGGTCTCGGGATCGATCAATTCGAAATGGATAAAGCCGCGGCCGCAGAAATGCATGCCGCCTTTCTCTTCGCATTCGCCCCACATCGAGATCGAAATGTCGCCGATCCCCATCGCTTCGGTGACGCTCGCGCCCCACCCTTCTTCGAGCTTGGCGCGCATCGCCGGCTCGCCGCCGCCCGGCTCGCCGGCGACCATCAGCCGCTTGACGCTGGACCGGGCGAGGTCGATGCCGCGCGCCCGCGTCCATTCGATGAGATGGAGCGCGTAGGACGGCGTCGTCGTCGCGGCGGTCGGCTTCAACAGCTCGATCGCCGCGACCAGCCGCTCGGTGTTTCCGGTGCCGACCGGAATGTGGCAGAGACCGAGGCGGGCGAAAGCGTCGATCGCCGCGCCCGCGACGAACGGGCCGGCATTGTAGGTCGAGACCAGGCGCTCGCCGCGCGTGACGCCCGACGCGCCGTAGCTGCGCGACGAGGTGCGCACCCAGACGTCGAGATCGCCGGCGGTGAGCGGGATATAGCTCGGCGCGCCGGTCGTTCCGCTGGTCGAATAGATGCGTACGATATCTTCCGGCCGCGCCGTGCAATGCGTCCCGATCGGCTCGTCGGCGGAACGGGAGCGACGCAATTCGTCCTTCTCGGTGAAAGGCAGCCGCGCAATCTGGTCGAGCCCTCCGACGGATTTCGCATCCGGAAAGCCGGCCGCCGCAAGTTTTTCGGCATAGAAGCGCGAATGAGCGAAAAGATAGCCGATCTGCCGCTCGTAAAGCGGCGCGTCGGCCTCCTTCTGACGCTCCCAAGGCGCGCTTTCGATCTCCGGATCGACGAGGCTCACGGCGCCGGCTCCTTGCGCGCCGCGGAATGATCGATCGCCGCCTCGGCTTTTGACGCCATGAAGAAGCCGATCGGCGTCTGCGCCTCTTCGGCGAGATGCGCGATCAGGCCGGCCGTCCGCGCCAGGATCGGCAGGCCGCGAATGACCGCCTCGGGAACGCCCGCATCTTTGAGAACGGCCGCGATCGCCATCGAGACGTTCATCGGTAGTTTCTTGCCCCAGACTTCGGCGACGATCGCCGTCAGGCGCGTCGCGCAATCGACCGCCCGGCCGGCGACCCCCCGGGCGCGGGCCAGCGCGATCAGGCGCTCGGCGCGCGGATCGAGCGGCTTGTGCAAGGGATGGCCATAGCCCGGCGCCGGCGCGCCGGCGGCGCGGCGCTCGCGCGCCCATTCGGTTGCGGCGGCGTTCAGGGAAGCGCCGGCGCCGACGCGCCGCAAAATGTCGTCGAGGGCGCGAGCGCAGAGATCGGCCGTTCCGAGAATGACCGAGCCGCAGCCGAGAATCCCCGCTGCGACCGCGCCTTGCAGCGCGGCCGGATCGGCGGCGAGCGTCATGCGCGCCGCTTGAACGGAGGGGGTGAGGCCATGCTCGGCCAAGGAGACGAGGCAGGCGTCGAGGAAGAAGCGCTGATCTGGCGTCGCTTGGCGGCCGGTGACGAGAAGAAAATAGAATTCGGCGAAGCTGACCGAGCCGATCAAATCCTTGGCGAGATCGCGGCCGCGGACGAGGACGCGATCCGCCTCGGCCGCCGCGATCGCGGTTTTCGCCTCGCCGCTTTTGCCGATCAGCATGGGCTTGAGCCTTCCTCCCTGCTTTGGCCGATAAGCCTTCGCGCATTTCCCGGGAGAGTAGGACAGTCGACGATATGCGCCTAGAGCGCGCCGGCAAGCTTGCGCTTGCGGCGTTGCCGTCGTTGCACGATTGCCCGCCGGCGAGAATGGGAGGCGAAATTGCGCTAATCTAGCCCGCGTCGCCAGCTGGACGAATCGAGATGAGCGAAGCCGGGAATCCGCATGGCCGCCGTCACGGCGATCGATCCCATCATGGCCACGATCACGATCATTCCGGCCATAGCCATGCTCACGCCCATGTCCCGGCGCAATTCGGCGCCGCTTTCGCGATCGGGACCGCGCTCAATCTGGGATTCGTGATCGTCGAGGCGGCCTATGGCGTGATCGGCCATTCGGTCGCCTTGCTCGCCGACGCCGGCCATAATCTCGGCGACGTGCTCGGCCTCGTCGTCGCCTGGGCGGCGAGCCTCCTCGTCCAACGGGCGCCGACGGCGCGCTTTACCTATGGCTTGCGCGGCTCCTCGATCCTCGCCGCCTTGTTCAATGCGGTCTTTCTGCTGGTGACGGTCGGGGCGATCTCGTGGGAAGCCGTGCAACGGTTCGGCGCGCCTGAGCCGGTCGCCGGCGGAACCGTCATGATCGTCGCGGCGATCGGCATCCTGATCAATGGCGCCACGGCCTGGCTGTTCGCCGCCGGTCGCCACGGCGACATCAACATCCGCGGCGCCTTCCTCCATATGGCCGCCGACGCGGCGACCTCGGCCGGCGTGATCGCGGCTGGTCTCGTCATTCTGCTCACCGGCTGGCTGTGGATCGATCCCCTGGTCAGCCTGGCGATCAACGCGGTCATCGTCTGGGGAACGTGGCGGCTGCTGCGCGAGACGGTCGATATGTCGATGGCGGCGGTTCCGAGCCGCATTGACCCGGCCAAAGTGCGCTCGTTCCTTGAAGACCAGCCCGGCGTCGCCGCGATTCACGACCTGCATATCTGGCCGATCAGCACGACCGAGACGGCCCTCACCTGTCACATCGTCATGCCGGCCGGCCATCCAGGCGACGCCTTTCTTCACCGAATCGCCGCCGGCCTCGCCGCGAAGTTCAGGATCGTTCACCCGACGCTGCAGGTTGAAACCGATCCGCATTCGGCCTGCGCTTTGGCCCCGGACGAGGTGGTTTGAGCGGCCGCGCGCCCGTAATCCACATCGTTCCGCCCTCTCGCGAGCCTGCCCGGCGCAAGCGTCTTGACAGCGGCAGTTTGTCGCGGTCCCCTCCATTCGCGCCTCGTTCAATCAGGCGAGGCGCGCTCATGGGCGTTGGCGAGGGGCGGTCATGGCGAATGGCGCACAAACTTCCATCATCGGCGCGGCGATGACCGCGTGGCAGGACGCGCTCGCGGCGCGTCAGCGCATGCCCACTCTTTTCGTCACGGCGATCGTCGCGATCGCCGTTCTCGATCTTGTCTATTTCGCCCTGATTTTCCTCAGCCCGCTCGGCGGGCCCGGCCTCCTCACCTTTGTCGTCGGCCTGATCTACGCGGCGGCGCAAGGCTTCCTGCTGACGCCGCTCGCCATCGCGGTCCATCGCCATCTTCTTCTCGGCGAGGTCCGCGACAATTATCGGCTCGACACGCAAGACCCGCGCTTCATGAAGTTCTTCACCTTCCTTGCCGGGCTCGCGGTCGTCATGTTCGTTCCGCGGCTGATCGGCGAACTGTTCAGGGGCGCGACCGGCCATTCGAGCTTCGGCGCGCTGGTCAGCCTGATTCTGTCGATCGTCGCGGCGGTCATTTTCGTGCGCAACGTCATTCTGTTTCCCGCGGTCGCGGTCGATGCGCCCGGCGCCGATTGGCGCAACGCCATGGCCGACACGAAGGGCCATTCCTGGCGCGTCTTCTTCATCCTGCTTTGCGCGATCCTGCCGCCGGCGATCGTCGCATCGATCGTGTTGATGATCTTCTTCGCCATCCCGGTGATCGGATGGCTGCTCGCCGTCGCCATTCAGGCTGTTTTCGGCGTCTTCGTCGTGGCCGTGGCGGCCGCGGCCGCTTCGCGGCTCTATGTCGACTACGCCCAGCAACTCGGCCGCCCCCTCGGCCTCGCCAGCCAGACCGCCGCGTAGGTACGTGTCATTCCCGCGCAAGCGGGAATCCAGGAGCCGCCGCGCCCGAAGGAGAGGCCGTGCTGGATTCCCGCTTTCGCGGGAATGACACGTACGGGCTGCGTCTTGCTACGTCGGCAACGGACGGCGCCCCCTCCCCCGTTACGCTTCGCGTCACGGGGGAGGATGCGCCGCTCAGCGTCGCTTCTTCGGCTCGTAGGGATTTTGCGACGTGCGCAGGCTGAGCCGGATCGGCACGCCGGGCAGATCGAATGTTTCGCGCAAGCCGTTGACCAGGAATCGTTTGTAGCTGTCCGGCAGGGCCGAGAGCTGATTGCCGAACAGCACAAAAAAAGGCGGCCGCGCCTTGGGCTGGGTCATGTACCTGATCTTGATCCGCCGCCCCGAAACGGCCGGCGGCGGCGTTGCATCGACGACCGGCGCGAGCCAGCGATTGAGCCTTCCCGTCGCGATGCGCTTGCTCCAGACCTGCTCGGTCGCGATCACCGCCTCCAGCAGCCGGTCGACATGCGCGCCGGTCAGGCCGGAAACCGGGATGACCCGCGCGCCGCGCAATTGCGGCAGCAGCCGGTCGGCCTCTTCGCGCAAAGTCTTCGCCGCCTGGCTCTTGTCCTGCACCAAATCCCATTTGTTGAGGCCGATGACCAGCGCCCTCCCCTCGCGCTCGACGAGATCGGCCAGGGTCAAATCCTGCTTTTCGAACGGGATCGTCGCATCGAGCAGCAGCACCACGACTTCCGCGAAGCGCACCGCCCGCAAGGCGTCGGCGGCGGCGAGCTTTTCCAGCTTCTCGACGACGCGGGCGCGCCGCCTGAGGCCGGCCGTGTCGAACAGTTTCAGCCGGCGGTCGCGCCAAACCGTCTCGACGCCGATCGAATCGCGGGTCAGGCCCGGCTCCGGTCCGGTCAGCAGACGGTCATGGCCGAGAATGCGGTTAAGCAAGGTCGACTTGCCGGCATTGGGCCGGCCGAGCACGGCGATGCGCAGCGGCTTGGAGAGATCGACCTCGCTGCCATCCTCCTCTTCGCCGAGTTCGAGCGGCGGCCGCTCCTCTTCGCTCTCCTCGTCGCGCGCTTCTGGCGGCAGGACCGCCGCCAGCGCGTCGCGCAATTCGCCGAGCCCCTCGCCATGCTCGGCCGAGAGCGGCAGCGGCTCGCCGAGGCCGAGGCTGAACGCCTCGTACGCGCCCGCCGCGCCGGCTTTGCCTTCCGCCTTGTTGGCGATAAGCAGGATCGGCTTGCCGGCGCGCCGGGCCAATTGGGCGAAATGCCGATCCACGGGCGTCAGGCCGACCCGGGCGTCGACCAGGAACAGGATGGCGTCGCAATCGGCGAGCGCGGCCTCGGTCTGGGCGCGCATGCGGCCGGCCAGGGTCGCGGCTTCGCCTTCTTCAAGACCAGCCGTGTCGATGATCGTGAAAGAGAGATCGCCGAGCCGCGCCTCGCCCTCGCGCCGGTCGCGGGTGACGCCGGGCGCATCGTCGACCAAAGCCAGCTTCTTGCCGACCAGGCGGTTGAACAAAGTCGACTTGCCGACATTCGGCCGGCCGATGATCGCGACCTTGGCGCTCACGGAAACGATCCTAAAAGCTCATCCGGCGCGCCGCGCGCTCACTTGGCCGCGGGCTTTCCCGACCGGACGAGGCCGAGCATCATCTCGGCGTTCTGCCGCGCCGCGGGCGGCGCCTCGGGATCGGCGGCGATCATGTCGAGCCATTTGCCGGCGCCGTCGAAATCGCCCGCCGCCAAGGCGGCCGCGCCCAGCAGCTCGCGCGCGGTCGAGCGAAACGCGCCGGTGGGCGCCGCCAGACCTTCAAGCGCTTTCTTAGCTTGCTCGGCTTGGCCTTTGTCCAACCGGAGCGCAGCGGCGCGCAGCCTGGCCGCCTCCCGGAACAGCGGGCCGATCGACTCATCGTCCGACAGCTTGTCGTAGGCGGCGATGGCGCGATTGGGATCGCTCTTGGCCAGGCTCGCCGCGTCGGCCATTCGCGCCAGGATCGCGTAGCCCTTGGGCGCGTCGGCGGCGAGTTTGGCGAAATCGGCGCTCGCCTCGCCGCTCTTGCCCGACCGCTCAAGAGAAAGGGCGTCCTCGAACCGCGCGCCGGCGGCTTGAGCGGCCTCAAGGCGCCGCCACTCGTAGAAGCGCCAGCCAGCGGTCGCCAGCAGGAGCAGAACGACGGCCGCGATGATGTAATTCTGATACTTCTTCCAAAATTCGACGGCTTGGTCGCGGCGGACCTCTTCGTCGACTTCGCGAAAAATGTCGCTCATTTGTAGACTTCCGCGGCAAAGTTGCGCCGCTCCCTTAACCCGCGGGACGCGTTAGCATGGCAGCCGCGGGAAAGCGAGGGCGGCGACCCTCAAGTCGCTGCAAAGCTCGCAAACGAGCGGCGCTCGCCTTTCTTGCCGGTCAATGCGCTTCCACGGGCGGCAGATTCAGATGCTGCTCGACGCGGCGGGGGCGCGCTTCGAGATCGCTGATGATGATGCCGTGGCCGATGACCGCCGAATGGTATTCAACGACCGCGCGGCGAAGGCCTACGATCTGCTCGCTGAGCTCCTTGCGGGTCGTCAGCAGGTCAGCCGCCGCATCTGCGCGCAGCGAGTTGATGTCCGATTTCAATTCGGCTCTCACCGCATCAACTTTGACGTCAACGCGCCCGATCTCGGTGCGGATGTCGCGCAAGAGCTCCAGGACAAGATTTTCGGGTTCCGCAGCCATGACGCCCTTTTATCACGCTGCGGGCCGCCGCCAAAGTAGGCGATCTCGCTGTTTTGCAAGGGTTTGCGTCCGGCGAAATCCGTCGTTGCACACCAGCCGGGCGCCGCGCCAATACTACGGGCGGCGCGGCGATCGCTCCTACACGTATTACTGATCGCTGCGACGCCCCGCTTGCCTTGGCCATCCGCCAAGCGAGTGGCACAATCGCCCCATGCTGCGCCTCTTGCTGCTGCGCCACGCCAAGGCCGTCGCGCATGATCCGGCGCGCGATCATGGCCGCGCGCTGGCGGAGCGCGGCCGCGCCGACGCCAAGCGGCTGGGCCAAGCTCTGGCGGGAGAAAGCCGAGCTATCGAGGCGGTCGTCCATTCGGGGGCGCGACGGGCGGAGGAGACGGCGCTGATCGCGCTTGACGAATTGCCGAAGCCCGTCCCCGTCTCGACGGAGCCGCGGCTCTACGAGGCGACGGCGGCGGGCGTGATCGCCGCCTTGCGCGATCTGCCGGACACGGCGAAGACCATTCTCGTCGTCGGCCACAATCCCAGTCTTGCCGAGGCCGCGCTGCGCCTGGCCGACCGCGGCAATAAGGCGGCGCTGGCGCGGATGGCGGCGAAATATCCGACCTGCGCCCTGGCGACGATCGATTTCGACCTTGCGCATTGGAAGGACATCTCGGCCGGCGCCGGCCGGCTCGTCGCCTTCATCGCTCCGGCCGGCGGCTCAGACTAACCGCTTTCGGACTGGGAATGGGCGCGGCCAGCCTCTACATAGAGGCGCAAGCTTCCCTCCGGCCCGCCTTTGTCGCTCTTCAACAATCTCTTCGATGAAGCCGGCGCCGCGGCGCGCAGCTTCGCCGACTATCTCGCCGGCGGCGCGCTGCGGCTCGGCGTCACCGGCCTCTCCCGCGCCGGCAAGACGGTCTTCATCACCGCCCTGATCAACAACCTTGTCGCCGGCGTGCGGCTGCCGGTGCTCAGCGCCTCGGCGGAGGGGCGCATTGCTCGCGCCAGGCTCGAGCCGCAGCCGGACGACGCGGTGCCGCGCTTCGCCTACGAAGACCATCTGGCGGCGCTTTCCGGGCATGATCGCCGCTGGCCGGAATCGACGCGGCGGATTTCCGAATTGAGGGTGACGATCGAGTTCGAGCGCGCCCAGGGCTGGGGCCGCCGGGCGTCGATCCTAACCCTCGATATCGTCGATTATCCTGGCGAATGGCTGCTGGATTTGCCGCTGCTCGACAAGAGCTACGGACAATGGTCGCGCGAGACGTTCGAAGCCAGCGACACGCCGGCGCGCCGGCCGCTGGCCGCAGACTGGCTGGCCTTCGCCGGCTCGCTCGATCCGGCCGCCGCCGCGGAAGAGGACGTGGCGCGCAAGAGCGCCGCTCTGTTCACCGCCTATTTGCGCAAGGCGCGCGAGGCGACCTACGCGCTCTCGACTCTGCCGCCGGGGCGCTTCCTCATGCCCGGCGATCTCGAAGGCTCGCCCGCTTTGACCTTCGCGCCGCTGCGCGCCGAAACCGGCGCGGCCTATTCGCCGCATTCGCTCGCGGCGATGATGGAAAGGCGCTACGAATCCTATAAAGCGCATGTCGCGCGGCCGTTCTTTCGCGACCATTTCGCCAGGCTCGACCGCCAGATCCTCCTGGTCGACGCGCTCTCGGCGCTGAATTCCGGACCGGCCGCAATGCGCGATCTCGAACAAGCCTTGTTCGAAGTCCTCCGAGCATTCCGCTCGGGCCGCGCCTCGCTGCTCTCGACGATTTTTCGCCCGCGCATCGACCGCGTCCTGTTCGCTGCGACCAAGGCGGATCACCTCCACCATGAAAGCCACGACCGGCTCGAAAACATTCTGCGCTTCTTGACCGCCAAGGCGATCGCCCGCGCCGAAGGCCTCGGCGCGGCGATCGACGTGATCGCGCTCGCCGCGATCCGGGCGACGCGCGAGGCGAAAATCCGCCAAGGCGGCGAGACGCTCGATGCGATCATCGGGACGCCCGAGCGCGGCGAGCGGCTCGGCGGCGAAATCTTCGATGGCGCCAGCGAGGCGGCGATCTTTCCCGGCCAATTGCCGGACAATCCGGCGGCGGTCTTTGCCGGCGACGCGATCGGCCGCAGCGAGGCGGAAAGCGATTGGCGCTTTCTGCGATTCCGGCCGCCGAAAGTCGCGTTCGGCCAGGCGCCGCCCCATATCCGTCTCGACCGCGCGCTGCAATTCCTGATCGGAGACCGTTTGGCGTGAGCGAAAGCCGCAAGAAGAGCGACGAGGCGATCCGGCCGCGGCCGCGCGCCTTCCGGCTTGACGATTCGCGCGTCGCCGTCGCCGAGTCCGAGGCGCCGCCGCGCCACGCCGGCGTGATCATCGAGCCGCAGGCCGCGCCGATTCCGGACCGCGTGCGCGAGCCGCGGATCGGCGAAGGCGAGCGGGAGATCGAAGAGGCGCAGCGGGCGGGCATGGCGCCGGCCTGGCGGCCAAAACTCGCGACCCTGTTCTGGTCCGGGCTCGGCGGCCTCGTCTCGCTCGGCATCGGCCTCTGGGCCAACCAGCTCATCGAGACCCTCTTCCAGAAGGCGCAAGCTTTAGGGTGGATCGGGCTGGCGCTCGGCGCGATCACGCTTTTCGCCGCCTTGGCGCTGGTTGTTCGCGAGGTCGCCGCGATCCTGCGCCAGAGCGCCATCGCCAAGCTGCACGCTGCGCTCGCCATGGCGCGGGCGAATGACGATCGCGACGCCGCGCGCAAGCTGACCGGCCGGCTCTGCGCGCTTTACGAACGGCGCCCCGAGACGGCGCGCGGCCGCGCCGAGATCGCCGACGCCGCGGCTGAGATCATCGACGGGCGCGACCTCATCGACATTGCCGAACGGGCGCTGCTGCGGCCGCTCGACGCTAAGGCGCAAAGCGAGATCGCGACGGCTGCCAAGCGCGTCTCCATGGTCACGGCGATCAGTCCCCGCGCGATCCTCGACATGCTCTTCGTCGTCGCGCAGATCATCCGCCTGATCCGCCGCATCGCCGAAATTTATGGCGGCCGGCCCGGCCTTTTCGGCTTTTTCAAGCTCGCCCGCTCCGTCGCCGCCCATGTCGCGATCACCGGCGGCATGGCGATCGGCGACAGCCTGCTGCAACAGATCGTCGGCCACGGCGTCGCCTCAAAACTGTCGGCGCGGCTCGGCGAAGGCGTGCTCAACGGCTTGCTCACCGCGCGGGTCGGCCTGTCCGCTTTGGCCGTCTGCCGCCCCGCGCCTTTCGGCGTCGAAAAGCCGCCAGGCGTCGCCGATGTCGCGCCGTTTCTGCTGACCGGCGGCAAGGAGCGCTGAGCTTGATCGGAACCTCGCCGGGCGAGGGCGGTTGAGGGAGGCGCGCGCCGCCGCGCGATCCCCCGGGAAGCCGACATTGTCGCTGACGCCTTCGCCCGACGCCATCCGCGCCAAAGCTTCCGACGCGCCGATCAAGAATGGCGGCTTGCGCTTCGGCCCGCTCGGCCGCCATTGCGTTCATCTCTGCGTCGATATGCAGCGCATGTTCGCCGAAGCGACCGAATGGCGCACGCCCTGGCTGCGCAGCGTCCTGCCGAATATCCTCCGCCTCGTCGAATTGCGGCCGGCCGCGACGATTTTCACGCGTTTCATTCCGGCCGACCGACCCGGCGAAGGGCCCGGCGCCTGGCGGCGCTATTACGAACGCTGGTCGTCGATGACGCTGCAAAATCTCAGCCGGGACATGGTCGAGCTTGTGCCGGAATTGGCGATGTTCGTTCCCCCGGCCGCAATGTTTGACAAGCGTGTATATTCGCCGTGGCGCGGCGGCGCGCTGCATGGCGACCTGCTGCGCCGCTCGATCGATACGCTCATCGTCTCCGGCGGAGAAACCGATGTCTGCGTGCTCTCGACCGTGCTCGGGGCGATCGATTACGGCTATCGCGTCGTCATCGTCACCGACGCGCTGTGCAGCTCGTCGGACGAAACCCACGATGCGCTGCTCGCGCTTTACGAGACGCGCTACGGACAGCAGATCGAGGCAGTGACGACG
>DATGLU010000369.1:0-2082 GCA_035294045.1 Roseiarcus sp.
AAATATCGCGAACGCCATTTCAAGCAGGTGTACCTGAAAAGATAAAAGGAGGTACAGTCGGCGGGGCGAGCTGAAAGCGCGGAGCTCGGTTCTCGATAGACTGGGCAAAAAGAAAAATCCCCGCAGCGGCGCAAGCGCTGCGGGGATCGTTGCTGATCGAAATGTCACCAGCCCTGCGGCCAGGAGGCGAACCGCGAATCGGCCGGCTTCTCGGCCGCGGCCTCGCTCGGCGCCGAAGCCGGCGGAACCCGATCGAGACAATAGCCGAGATAGCGCTTCGAATCGATCGGGTCGAAGCCGAGGCGGTGCTTGAGCTTCTTGCGCAGCTTGGAAATGTGGCTCTCGACCACGTTTTCGTCGACGTCTTCGTCGAACAGCCCGTAGATCGAATTGAATATCTGCGATTTGGTGACGCGGCGGCCGCGATTGCTGACGATATATTCCAGGATTCGGCGCTCGCGGCGCGGCAGCGGCAGCGGCTCGCCCTTCACTTCGGGATCGCGCCCGTCGAAGAAAACGCAAAGATCGCCGATCGTGACATGGTCGGTCGCGCTCTTGTTGCGCCGATTGATCGCGCCGACCCGGGCGAGGATCTCGCGCACATGGACGGGCTTGCGCAGCACGTCGTCGACGCCGGCGGCGAAAAGCTCCAAAGTCTGGTCGAGCGACTGGCGCTCGTTCAGGCAGATCACCGGCGCACGTGAGCGCTCGCGGATGAGGCGGGGATAGGATTCGCGCTGATCGCAATCGCCGATCAGGAACGCTTCGATCGCGCTGACATCCTCCTCGCTGACCTTCCCGATCCAATCGCGAAATTCTGTCGGGTCGATACCGGCGGACGAAATTCCCTCGCGATCAAAACTGGAGGCGTAGCCTCCGGTCACGACGCTTCGCTCGTCCACAATAATATACATCGGCGCTCCTCGTTCGCTGCAAGATCGTGGAAAAACGCAAGAGACCTCGGCACTCGACACGGCGGCCCGGTTCGGCGGCAAGCGGGGATCGTCGAGAGGTCGCGCGTCGGCATGGCGCCGCGATTGCCGGACGCGTATCCGCGTCCGGCCGGACGTTTCTCAACAGCTTGTCTTAGAACCCCAGCCGCGCGGTCGAGCCTTGGGCCTTGAAAGCGCCCGCGGCGGCTCAACCGCGCGTCAAATTAATAAGGGCGGCATGGTTAACAGCCCCTTAATGCTTATGTCAGAAAGGGTTATAAAAAGCGGCGGGTTTCGGCTCAGTCGCCTTTGAGGCAGGCCTGCGCGGCGATTTGAAGGCGCAGGCCGGGCGGGCCGACCAGCTCGCGCACGACCACCGCGGCCCTTGCAGGGTAAGGCTCGTGGACGAAGAACTCGCGATAGACGGCGTTAAGCGCCGCCATGTCCTTTGCGTCGACGAGGTACATGGTCAAATGGACGACATGCTGCATGTCGCCGCCGGCTTCGCGCAGCAAGGCTTGCAAATTCTGGAGCGTCTGGCGGGCTTGGACTTCAATCGGGCCTTCGACAAACGCCCCCGACTGCATGTCGACGGGTATGATCGTCGCATGCAGCATGCCGCCGGCGAGCACGGCGAAGCTGATCTGATGGTTCGTTCGCGGTCCTAAAGCTCTCGCCATCTGTTTCCCGACCGGTCCGCGGCGTCGCTTTCGCGACAAGGCGCGAGCCGCATGATTCGTCTGACCAATCGTATGCGAATCGCTCCGCCGAAAGCTACCGGCAGTCCGCCGGAAGCTCCTCGCGGCGCTGTACGGGAGCTGCGGCAATTTGACCTTGCCGACAGGGCGCGACTCAGCAAAAAAGTCCAAAATACGAGCGGTAAACCGCCGGGGCGAGAAATTGTTTACTCGTTTTCGTTTAATTTAACGCATTGCCGCGCCAGTCCGGGTTGGATTTGGCTCCGGACCGGGCTCGGCGCGCAAGGCTGTGAGGTCGCGGGCGTTCAGCGCCTCGCGACGGGGGCGAAACGGCAATGGGTCCATCTCGAAAGAGCCGGCCGCAAGCGCGGTTGGACGGCGCTCTGGCGCCGCCTGCCCAGCCGCGCGCGCCTCTAATCGCGCTTAACGGCGCGGCGGGGCGTCCGCCGCCG
>DATGLU010000370.1:0-2115 GCA_035294045.1 Roseiarcus sp.
GCCTCTTCGACACTGTGAAAGAGGTGATCCGCGCCGAGGAGGTCCTTTAGCCCGAATCGTCCGAACGCGTCCTGCGCCCGCGTCGATTCGAGCCGCGCAAAGGCGATGTTGAGGCCTTGGCCGCGTAGTCGCGCGATCGCGGCGGTGAGCACCTGGGCGGCTGTAAAATCGATCTCGACAATATTCGCTGCTTCGATCACCAAGAGTTCGACGTCGCCGGCCCGCGCGCGGACGAGATTTTGCAGCGCGTCATCGAAATCATAAGCGTTGAGAAAAGATAAGGGCGCCTGGAAGCGACGACCATTGCGCCCGGCGCGCTTTCGTCTTGCTCTGCGCGGCTTTTCGGCCACCAGATGGACGTGCCGGGAAGCCGCGTGAATTCGATCGGCCGCGCTCGCGTGGTCGTCCAGATGCCGTGCAGCAACGAAAGAATGATGCCAAGGCTGACGCCAAGATGGCGATCGCAGTCGCAGCGATGAGCGCGAATTCGGCGCGGCTCTGACGCCACACGAGCGCGATTGTCTGAACGCGAATGATTCTTTGAGCCACAAAAAGCAGAACGCCGGCAAGCGCCGCATAGGGCGCGTGAACCAATAGTTCGGCGCCGAAAGCGACGAGGATGATGACGATCGCTGCGCAGATCAACGATGCGGCTTGCGAGCGCCCGGCGGTCTCGACCAGGATCGCGGTGCGCGGCGGGCTGGTGTTGAGCGGAAAGGCGCCGATCAGCCCGGCGACGACGCTGGCCGCGCCAGTGCCGATAAAATCGCGGTTGACGTCCGAGCCCTTTCCCGGCTGGCCGATAAAGGCGCGCGTCGTCGCGGCGGTTTGCACCATCACGACCAGCGCCACAATGATGGCGAGCGGCGCGATCTTCAAAAGATCGTCGAGGCCGACATCGGGCGTCGCGACGCGCAGCCGCGGCGACGCTACGGCTCCGATCGTCGCGACGCCTTTCGCATCGAGGCCGAAAGCGGCGAGAAGAAAAGCGGCGACGCCGAGCCCGATCAGAGCGGCGGGGATACGCGGGTTGACCTTTTCGCCGATTAGCATCGCCGCCAGCACGCCGAGGCCGATCAGGACGGTCCAAGGATTGGCGCTGGGCAGCGCGGCGGCGAGCGCCACGAGCTTGTCGATGAAAGAGCCGTCAGGCGCGGCCACGCCGAGCACGGCCGGCGCCTGCGACAGGACGATATGGCCGGCTATGCCGGCCAGAAAGCCTGTGGTCACGGGGATCGATAAGAGATCGGCGATCCAGCCAAGGCGAAAGACGCCGCTTAAGGCGACGAGCCCCCCCACCATCAGGGCCAGCGTGGCGGCGAGCGCAGCGTAGTGGGGCGAACCGATAGCAGCGACGACGGCGAGCGAGCCGGCGAAGATCGGCGTGATCGTCGAATCGGCGCCGACCGACAGCGCCCGACTAGCCCCGAAAAGGGCGAAACCGATGGCGCCGGCGACGATAGCGACAAGACCGATCTCCGGCGCGAAATTGCCGAGCCGCGCCGTGGCCATCTGTTCGGGAATCGCGATCGCCGCCAGCGTCACGCCGGTGGCGCAATCGGCGCCCAGATCGCCGGGCCGCCAGCCGGCTAGACCGCCGAATAGCGGCCATGGTTTCCCAAACGCGGCCAAGCGGCGGGTCATCCGCCGCGGTAAACGCGGAGGCGACATAAACGTCGTCGCCAGCCCGCCAGAATTTGCATCATGTCAGCTCTTTACAGCTCTCTGCCCCTATCTGCTGAACCCGACATCCGCTGCTCCGTGACGACCCATGTCAGGATCGCTCGCACCGCCGCGAGCCCCGGATCATCAGATCGCCGAATAATGGTGAGCAGCTGAAACCACAGATCGTCGCCAGCGCTTTCGACAAATTCTCGAACCGCACCCGATACGAATTCCTCCACGGTCATCGATGTCGCAGCGGCGCGCCTCCCTATTAGGACAACGACGCCAGGGTCGAGCGCCGTCAGCACGCCGGCGGCGACGTCGGGTCGATCAAGTTGCGCGATTAACGCGCCAAGCACAACCGCCAATCCTTCAAAGGGCCGATCTATAGTCTAGTATAGCAGGTCACGTTACGAACGGTTGCTACTGAACAAGGGGTATCTTTGCCGC
>DATGLU010000371.1:0-5114 GCA_035294045.1 Roseiarcus sp.
CCACGCCGAGCGATCGCAGTCACCCGAAGGGGCGAAGCGCAAGCGAAGCACCCGCCATGGCGCCTCGCGAACGGATATGGTTTTCGCAGTACTTTGATGGCGCCATGGCGGGTTGACGGCGATCGGGCGGCGTGGCGCCGCGGCGTCGAAAGCAAGCCAAATCGCCGGACCGAGGCGCCGCCCTTTCCCCGGACAGCACTGCGCTTTGCGGGGAGAAGGGAACGCCTGCAAATTTTGGCTAAATATGGTACATCAAGCTTGCTTCGTCGATGTCGCCGAGGGCGCGCATGTCGGCGAGCGAGTGGTGGTCGAGGACGCGAGCGATCGCCTCGCGCACTTCCAGCATCATCAGCCGCACGTGGCAGCGCGTTTCGCTCTCGCAGTCGCCGCAGCGCCGATAATAGCTCTTGCTGGCGCAGGCGATCGGCGCGAGCGGCCCGTCCAGCGCCCGGACGATCTCGCCGACCCTGATCTCGGAGGCCGGCTTGGCGAGGACATAGCCGCCGCCGCGGCCCTTTTTCGAATGGACGAGCCCAGCGGTCCGGAGCTCGCCCAAAATTGCGTCGAGGAATTTTTTTGGAATGTCGTTGACCGCGGCGATCTCGGCGACCAAGGCCGGCCGGCCAGGCGCCAAGCCAGCCAAATGAACCATTGCCTTGAGCCCGTATTTCCCTTTGTTGGTCAGCATCGCCTCGCGCCTCGCCCAGCCCTTCCGCGCAAAATAGGCGTTGGCGCAGGAATAGTCCACAAAGGCGATAGAAACAGGCGAGTTCCGATCTCCGGCCGCCCACGGCTCGTTTACTAAGCTTTCAGCCTTCCGGACCCGAACGGCCCGCTCGGTGGTATTTTGTCCGGCGATCGCCTGCCTGGGCGGTCGAAGCGATCAAACGAAGAGTGGCCGCCATGCGTATCCTTTGGCGGGTCGCGCCCCTGCTCGGTCTTGTTTTGGCCTGCAGCGCCGGCGCGGAGGCCCGAGAAACCGTCCAGTTCGAATCGCCCTATAGTCCCGGCACCATCGTCATCAGCCAGCATGCGCATCGGCTTTATCTGATTGTCGCGCCCGATGTCGCGATCGCCTATCCGGTCGGCGTGCCCAAGCGCGGCAAGGAATGGAGCGGCTACGCCCGCGTGTCGGGCAAATATGTCGAACCGGCCTGGTCGCCGCCGGCGGTCGTCAAGCGCGACCATCCCGAACTGCCCGACCTCATCCCCGGCGGCTCGCCGCACAATCCGATGGGCGAGCGCGCCTTGACCTTGGATCGCGACCAGATCGCCATTCACGGCACGACCGCGAAAATGCGCGCCTCCGTCGGCACGGCCGCCTCTTACGGCTGCATTCGCATGCTCAACGAGGACGTCATCGACCTTTACGATCGCGTCGCGGTCGGGACGCCGGTCGTGATGACGCCCTGATCAAAAGTCGCTGGCTATGCCGCGCACTTCCCAATCGCCGTAGCGGGTCGGCTCGGGACCGTCGCGGCCATTAATCTCGCGCGCCAGGCTCGGCTCTTTTCGAGCCCGGCGCGCCGCCGCCTCGGCCAGCGCTCGTTCCGCCGCCGTCGGCTTCGCCGCTTGCGTTCCGTGCTTTGTGCTGTCGTCCGATTTCGCCACGATTCGCCCGCTCGCTCGCCGCGCGATCAGTGGCGCGGCCTTGCAACATCTTGTTATGGTTCAGCGTCAATTCAAGCTGCTGATTCGCTAGGGAACGCATTTGAAGCCGCCGGACCGCCCGCGTCATTTCGTCCGGCGCGCTTTGTCCCAGCGTCCGCCGCTCGAGCCGCCGCCGCCCGGCCTTGCGCCGCGCCACGCCGCCGCGCAAATTCTCGCCGATACGCTGACCAAGGGCCGCTCGCTCGAAGAGCGCTTTTTGGACGAGAGCGCGCTCGGTCCCTTGGCTGGGCTCGATCCGCGCGATCGCACCCTCGCGCGCGCCATCGTCACCGCCGCGTTGCGCCGGCTCGGCACGATCCGCAAGGCGACGAGCCGCTTTCTCGAGCGCGGCTCGCCGCGGAAAAGCGGCTCTTTCGATTGGATTCTGATTGCCGGCGCGGCGCAGCTTCTTTTTCTCGACGCGCCCGATCATGCGGTCGTCGATCTCGCCGTCCGCGCCGCCAAGGCCGATCCCGCGGCCGCGCCTTACGCCGCGGTCGTTAACGGCGTGCTGCGCAACATCATCCGCGAGAAGCAATCGATTCTAGAGGCCGCCGACGCGCTCGACGACGATACGCCCGCCTGGCTCGCGGCGCGCTGGCGCAGCTTTTACGGGTCGGCGCGGGCGCATGCGATCGCCGAGGCGCATCGGCGGGAGCCGACGCTCGATCTCAGCGTCAAATCCGACCCGGCCGGCTGGGCGGCGCGGCTCGGCGGCGTAGCGCTGCCAACCGGATCGGTGCGGCTCGAAACGCATCGGCCGATCCGCGAGCTGGAAGGTTACGAATCTGGCGAATGGTGGGTCCAGGATGCGGCCGCCGCTCTGCCGGCGCGCCTGCTTGGCGCCGAGCCCGGCCAGCGCGTCGCCGATCTCTGCGCGGCGCCGGGCGGCAAGAGCGCCGAGCTTGCCGCGGCGGGCGCCCGGGTCGTCGCCGTCGACCGTTCGGCCGAGAGGCTCAAGCGCCTCGCCGCCAATTTCGAGCGCTTGCGGCTGCCGGTCGAAATCGCCGTCGCCGACGCGCTCAGCTTCGAGGCGCCGCCCTTCGACGCGGCGCTGCTCGATGCGCCCTGTTCGGCGACCGGCACGATCCGCCGCCATCCTGACGTCGCCTGGACGAAACGGGCGAGCGACATCGCCGCCCTCGCCGCCTTGCAGAGCCAGCTCCTCGACCGCGCCATCGCGCTGGTCAAGCCGGGCGGCCGGGTCGTCTTCTGCACCTGTTCGCTCGAACCGGAAGAGGGCGAAGCGCTGATCGCAGCGCTGCTGCGCCGCAATCCCGACGTACGTCGCCTGCCGATCGCGGCCGAGGAGATCGGCGGCCTCGCCGAATGCGTCACCGAAGCCGGCGATCTGCGCACCTTGCCGTGTCATCTGCCGGGGCCGACGGCGCGCCTTTCCGGGCTCGACGGCTTTTTCGCCGCGCGGCTGCAAAGGACGAAGTGAGACGGACGTCGTTCTTTACCGCGCCGCCGCCGGATCATCCCCAGCGAACTTGCGCGCGCCCTCGCCTATCCTCAAGGGCCATGCTTTATTAGGCTGAACAACGGGTTGCGGTTTTGTCGAGGCGAATTTGAGCTCCCAGGCGACCGCCGCGATCACGATGCGCCTCGTCGGCCTGGCGACGCGGTCCTATGTCGAGCGCCTCGCCCGGCCTTTCGGCGCGCTGGCGCGTCGCCTCGCGAGCCTCGGCGCGCGGCGGCCGGAGCGGCTGGCGATTGCGCCGAGGGACATCCGCACCGCCGATCCGATCGCGGCGCGCGACATCTATGCCGGGATTTTCGCTTTGGCCGGCCGCACCGGCGTCGCGCATGGCCGCTCGCCTTTCGAAATCCCGCCGCCGTCGAGAGGCTGGGCCGAGGCCTTGCATGGTTTCGGCTGGCTGCGCGATCTCGCCGCCGCCGACACGGCTTTGTCGCGCGCCAATGCGCAGGCGCTTATCGAGGATTGGCTCAATGTCGGCGCGCGGAAAGGCTTCGCCGTCGAACCCGCCATCATCAACGATCCGCGCGTCGCGGCGCGCCGGCTGATGTCGTGGCTCAGCCATTCGCCGGTCATTCTCGAAAACGCCGATCGCGCCTTCTATCGCCGCTTCGCCCGCAGCGTCGGCGGCCAGGCGGCGCCGATCGAGCGGGCGCTCGCCGGCGGGCTGAAAGGCGAGGCGCGGCTGCTGGCGGCGATCGCATTGACCCAGACCGGCCTGTCGCTCGAAAATTCGCCGGCGCTGCTCCGCCGCGCCAGCCGGCTGCTCGCGGCCGAACTGACCCGCCAGATTCTCGCCGATGGCGGCCATGTCAGCCGCAATCCGCGCGTTCTGGTCGACGCGCTGCTCGATCTCCTGCCGACGCGCCAGGCTTTCGCCGCGCGCGGCCTTAGCCCCCCCGAGCCGCTTCTCAACGCCATCGACCGGATGACGCCGATCCTGCGCATGTTCCGCCATGTCGACGGCGCGCTCGCCAATTTCAACGGCATGGGCGTCAGCGAGCCGGAGACGCTCGCGACCTTGCTCGCCTATGGCGATCCCGGCGCGGCGATCATGGACGCGCCTTATTCCGGCTATCAGCGCCTCGAAGCGGGCGGCTCGATCGCCATTGTCGATGTCGGCAAGCCGCCGCCTTGGCAGTTTGCGCAAGAGAGCCATGCCGGCTGCCTCTCTTTCGAATTCTCCTCCGACGCGCATCGGATCATCGTCAATTGCGGCGCGCCGCCCCCTGACATGAGCGAGGCGCGCATCGCCGCCCGCGCCACCGCCGCCCATTCGACCCTGGTCGTCGCCGATCATTCGAGCTGCCGCTTCGCCGCGCCGACCGGACTCGAAGCCTTCGCGCAGGGCGCGGCGCTGCAAGGGCCTTCGCTCGTCGAGGCGAAGCGCGGCGCGGACGAAGACTGGTTGCGCGTCGACGCGGTTCACGACGGCTATGCAAAAACCTTCGGCGTCGCCCATCATCGCATGCTCGCCTTGGCGCGCGACGGCGCTCAGCTTTGCGGGGAGGACCGTTTGGCGCCGAGCGGCAAGGCGCAAGCCGCCGGCGAGACGCCGATCGCGGCGCGCTTTCATCTCCATCCCGATGTCGCCGCGGAATCGGAGGGCGACGTCGCGGCGGCGATGCTGGTCACGCCTTCCGGCCAAGTCTGGCGCTTCGAGGCCGGGGGGCGCGACATCGCGATCGAGGAAAGCATTTTCTTCGCCGCGCCCGGCCGGCCGCGCCGCTCGAGCCAATTGGTCGTCCATGCGAGGATCGCCGAAGCCGCGCCGATCGTCTGGTCGCTGACGCGCGCCGAGTAGTACGAACGAGCGAAGCGAGCAATTCATCCCTGGGGCGCGGCCCTCGACGGATGGGATTGCTCCGTCGATGCGCTCCTCGCAATGGCGGCCGAGCCTTCCGGCTTGGGGAAAAACATGCTACCCGCCGCCGGGCGCGACCCTTTTCCGGCCGGCCGCATAGGACTCCCATGGCGAATGATC
>DATGLU010000372.1:0-3535 GCA_035294045.1 Roseiarcus sp.
GCTCTTGGTAGCAAAAAGGCCATCGACGCGGGAGCGGGTCAAGGCTCGCGTAGCCAAGCGGAGCGACCGGCGAAGCCGGCTCGGCCTTGACGCGCTCCCGCGTCGATGGCAGCGCGGTACTGGGGATTTGGGTAAGGTACGCGCGCCGTATCCGTCACCGCATCGCCTCCGGCGCCGGCGTGAGCACGAAAGTACAACTCTCAGTAAGCTCGCCGGCGCGCGCGTCGGCGCTCGCCACGACCGTGTTCTTCGCGCTTTGCCCCTTCGCGACGACCATGTTCGGCCCGACGAGCTGGATGTTGGCGCCGATGCCGCGGCCGCGGCCGAGCAGGTTTTCGCTGAGCGCATGATCCTTGCCGAGATCGACGCGCCGGCCGCCGCTCGAAGCCAAGGCGGCGCGGATGCTCTCGAGGAACGGCGCCGGCTGGCGCGAAATGGCGAGGAGGATCGTCTCGGTCTCCCCCGCCGCCACCGGAATATTGACGTCTGGCGCAATCGCGAGATCGCGAATCGCGCCCGGCCGGGTCTCGCCGAAGGCGTAGATTTTGGACTGCAGCAGGCCGGCATAGGCGATCCGGAAGGTCGCGGCGGCGCTGGCTGGGGCGCGGTCGTTCGGCGCGAGCGGAATATTGGCCAGGCTCTGACCCGGCGTCGGGACCCTCGGGTCGGCGAGCCAGACCTGCCAGGAGCAAGCCGGACTGTCCGTCGGGCGGGTAAGTTGCGGCTCGATCCAGCCGACCGGGCCGCGCTCGGCCTCGCCGACATGCCCCGCCTCGGCGGCGGTCTGCGGCTTGATCCGTTGCAGCAGCGCTTGCTCGGCGGGCGCAAGATGCAGGCCGATATTGGCGATGACCGCGTCCGCCTCGGCGCGTGTCGGCGCCGCGACCGCCCAGCCGACGCGGCTGGCTCCGGAATAGGCTTTCACCAGGGCGGCGAAACCGGCAATGTCGGCGTCGCTGGCGAGCCGCATCGGCATCGCCTCGGCGCGCCCGGCGGCGAGCCCGAGAAGCAGCGCCAAGATCGCGCGCCAGGCGACGACAGCGAAGAGGCGTCTGTGCGAAGGGCTAGCAAAAGCTTTCATCCGTCCGACCATGCCTTCGCCTCGTCTAAGCCGGGCATTGTCCGGGATCGTTGACGACCTTGAACTGATACTGGATTTCGGCGCCGAGGCGATCCTCGAGGAAGCTTGTCGTGGTGGTCAGCACGGCGGCGCCGGAAAGGCCCTTGAGACGCTTGCGCAGATCGTCCTGCAAGGCGGTGATCTCGACCGACGGATCGCGCGTCGCGACCACGAAGAGCCGGACTTCGTCCTCGACCGGCTCGACCGGAACGGCCATGGTCAGGTCGATCAGGTCGTCCGACCGGCTC
This sequence comes from Roseiarcus sp., assembly GCA_035294045.1. Classification (GTDB taxonomy): domain Bacteria; phylum Pseudomonadota; class Alphaproteobacteria; order Rhizobiales; family Beijerinckiaceae; genus Roseiarcus. The sequence goes on from DATGLU010000372.1 coordinate 1,369, forward strand.
GCCGGCAGAAGCGAGCGGAACTGGTTGGCGTCGAGAATGACCGGATCGGCCGCGCGGGAGACCGAGGCGATGAAAATCCGCGGCGGCCGCAAGCGGCTGGCGAAAGGCAGGCCGTCGCGCGCGCCGACGCGCAGCAGCAAGGTCTCGCCGCCGATCACCAGCGGCTGGCGCTGGGCGTCGTAGCAGGGGCCGAGCAATTGGAACTTGTCGCTCGCCGCGTCGTAGCGCGCCCGCTGCGGCGTCGCTTCCGGCGCCGGCGCCGCGATCGAGCGCGTCGCGCCTTCCGCGATGGTCACCGGCCGCCAGGCGAGCTCGATCGGCGCATTGCGCCAGGCGATCCATCCGCCGACGACAAGCGCCAGGACGGCGCAGGCGGCGGCCGCGGAGAGCGCGCGGGCCGGCGTGACGATCTCGCGCAGGGCGAACGGGCCGAGCGCCGCCTCCACCCCTTCCAGCGCATCGACGAAGACGAACTCGATCCGGGCCCCGGCTTCGGCGGCCTCCCGCTTCAGCCGCTCCAGCACGCTCGCCTCGGCGACATTGAGCGGCCTGCCGTCCGGCGTGGTCGCCGGCAGGACCACGGTCATTTTCGCGCCTTCGAGGGCCTTGCGATGCTGGACCACGTAGTCGCCGACGAGCAGCAGCTTGCCGCGCATCCCGTCGACCGGGCCGACGCCGACCTTGAGCTCGCCGGGGCTCGCCGGCAGGCGGATTTCGCCGGTCGCAAAGACGATGCCGGGGTCGCGGCCGAAGGCCTGCAGGATGGCGGCCAAGGCCAGGCCAAGCCCGGCGGAGCGGGCGTTCTCGTCGGAGAGGCGGCCGACCTGCAGGTCGGAAATGCGCAGGCTCCAGGGATTGACCAGGCCGTTGCGCCGGCCGAGCCACAATTTCTCGCGGCGGGCGTCGATGAAGCGCGTCACCGCCTCGCGCACAGTCTGGCCGATCCCGTAAAGGCCGAAATCGAACAGTTCGGAGATTTGCGGCAAGAGCCGCGCGGGATGCGCGTCGGGCGCGACATCCCCGGCTATCGCCTCGAAGACTTGCGCGGCTTCGCCATTCGCGCCGACAAGGGGCACGAAGACGCGTGCGCTCACGGCGCTTCGTCCAGGAGTTCGAGCTCGAAGCTCGCAAGATCGGCCTCGTTGACGCCGCCCTCCAAGCTTAGCCGCATGCGGCCGTCGCGGTCGAACGCGCCGTCGACGGCTTGGCCTCCGGCGAAAGCGACCCGGGCCGGGCGATTGGCGTAAAGCGACAGGCCGGCGACGCCTTGCGCCTGCAATTCGAGGATGGGCGCGGCGGCGGATTCGCCGACCAGCGTCGCCAGGACGAGGCCGTCGGCGCTGAGCAGGCCGGCGGCGGGAAAGCGCCATTCGTCCGGCCCTTTAGCCGCCAGGGCCATGAAGGCCAGGCGCGGCCGGCTGGCCGCGCGGCCGCCGGATAGGGCGTATTCCGCCAGAGCGGTCTGCGTCGCGACGCGCAAGGTCCGCAAAAATCTCGCCGCTTGGGCTTCGGTGAATTGGCCCGCCATGGTCGGTCCTCTGAAAACTTCTCACGAAGGCGCTAAGGCGCGCCGGCCTCGCCGCATGGTTTACGGTCTGGCGGCGCCGGCGGCCTGGATGAATTTCGCCGTTCGCGCCGAGAGATCATTGATATAGGCCTCGAGATCGTTGTCGAAATCGGCTTTCAGGCGGCGGCGGAGATAGAGGTTCGAGCCCATCGCCTCGGCGAGGGAGCGGCCGGCCATGATCGCGACGAGCAGGCGCTTCTCCTCGTTTTCGATCGCCCCGGCCGAGACCGCCATTTCGAGAAAGGGCGCGGCCTCCTCGGCGTCCATCAGCGGCTCGTCCGCCGCCGCCTCGACCTCTTCGCTTAAGGTCGCCTCGACCGCCTCGAACGAGGTCAGGAACGTCTCGTCCTGGCCGGCGAGGCGGGTCAGGATGGCCGAGCCGAGCGATGTCGCGACGAAAGCCTTGACGTCCTTGAAGCCCGGCACCGGGGCCTGCGCGAAAGCCGCCTCCAGCTCGGCCGGGCTCGGGCGGCGGCCGAACACGCCCTTCATCTCGGCCTTGAGCGCTTTGAGAAAGGCGTTCGCCCCTTTGAGCGTGTTGACCCCGACCGCCTCATCGCCGACCAGCCATTCCTTCGGGCAAAGGCCGAGCCGCAGCAC
>DATGLU010000373.1:0-6879 GCA_035294045.1 Roseiarcus sp.
TTCGCCTTCGACCGGAAAACAGTCGATTTCGCCGATACGCTGGCCGGCGGCCGCAAGCTTCTGGAGCGCACGCTCGACCTCCGCCTCACCATCCTGCTCGCCAAGCTGGCGATCCTCGACCGCGACCTCCGCGGCTTCGCCTTCTGGCTGGCCGAGACCGCGCGCCTCATCGCCGACTATTGGGACGAGGTTCATCCGCGCGGCGAGGACGGCGATTTCGCCGTGCGGATGGCGCAGCTCGCGACGCTGAACGACGGGCCGGTCGTCATCCTGCCGCTGCAATATGCGCCGCTCGCCGAGACCCAGCGCGACGGCGCGGTCACTTTCCGCGCGCAGCTCATCGCGCTCGGCGAGGCCGCTCTGCGGGAAGGCGAGGCCGCGCCGGACAGCGCGACGATCGAGAAGATCCTGCTCAATGCCGACCTCGACAGGCTGAAGCAGACGCTCGCCGCCCTCCAGGCGATCAAGGCGGCGGTCGCCGGGATCAGGTCGGTCTCGCTCGAGAAAGCGAGCTTCGAGCAAGCGCCGGCCTTCGAAGCCTTGGAGCCGCTCGCCGAGCGGATGGCGGCTTTCGTGCAGGCGGCGGTGGCGCGGCGCGATCCCAGCGTCGCGCCGCCGGAGGCGCCCGCGCCTGAGGCCGGCCAGGCCGAATCCGGAGAGGAGGCCGCCGCCGCGCCGGGCGACTTCGCATCGCTCGCCGAAGTCGACGCGGCGCTCGCCGGCGCGCTCGGCTATTTCGCCCGCTCGGAGCCGTCCAGCGCGGCGGTCCTGCTGATCGGGCAGGCGCGGCAATTGCTGGGCAAGAATATTTATGAGGTGATGAAGGTCCTGGCGCCAAACCACGCCGATCAAGCCAGGGTTTTTGTCGGCGCCGAGCCGGCTTTCTCGGTGCCGATCAGCGGCGTCGGCCCCACCGCCGAGCCGGTCGATCCGGCCCCTGCGCCGGCGGAGCCGGCCGCCTCGCGCGCCGCGGCGCTCGCGCTGATCGACGGCGTCGCCGCCCATTTCCGCAAAGTCGAGCCGTCCAGCCCGGTTCCCTTTCTGCTCGACCGCGCCAAATCGCTCGCCTCGCGCGACTTTCTCGGCCTGTTGAAGGAGCTGCTGTCCGAGGAGGCGATCGAGCAGATGAAGCGCGGCGGGTGAGGTATCCTCCTCATTGCGAGGACCAAGCAACCATTCGAAGGAAAGCCCTATGCGTGGATTGCCGCGCCAGCAATGTCGGGCCAAGAGACCTACCGGAATGATGCGGCCGCGGCCGTCGCTTGATCGTCATTGCGAGGCGCGCAGCGACGAAGCAATCCATTTGTAGGGCGGGCGGTCTACGAATGGATTGCTTCCGCTCCGCCCGCAAAGACGGCGGGCGCTGCGATCTACGCCGCCGGCTTAGAGGCCGCGATCGATTTGGTCGCTTCGATGCCGGGCTCGAAATCGAGATATTCCGGCGCCCTGCGAGCGAGGCGCGCGCGCTTGACGCCGGCCTTGACGAATTCCTCGATATGAGCGGGAACGAGATGGAGCCGGCCAAGGTCGCGCGTCAGCGTCTGCTGAAGGCGACGGCGGGTCAGTTCGTCATCAACGCCATAGCCGCTCAGTGGCTCGCCGCGTCCAGCGCCGCGTCGATCGTCGCCTTGGCCGTGTTGAAGGCGGCGATTTCCTGCTCGCTGGGCGGGCTCGGGGCGCTGGCGGCGGAGGCGATCGCCGCGCCCGCTTCGCCGGTCATATGCGGCAGCGGGTCGACGGCGACGCCGTTGAGGTAATATTCGAAATGCAGATGCGGCCCGGTCGACAGACCGGTATTGCCGGAAAGGCCGATCTCCTGGCCGGCGACGACCGTCGCGCCGGGCGTGATGTTCGCCGGGATTTCCGACAGATGAGAGTACGATGTCTCGAAGCCGTTATGCTTGATGCGCACGTGATTGCCGAAGCCGGAGACCGGGCCGGCGATCTCCACCTTGCCGTCGGCCACCGCGCGTACGACCGAGCCGATCGGCGCGCCGAAATCGATCCCCGCATGCAAGCGCATGATGTGCAGGATCGGATGGAAGCGCATGCCGAACAGCGAGGTGATCGGCGCGCCCTTGATCGGCGGGAAGATTTCGCCGGCGCCGGCAGGCGCGCCGGGGCGCGGCGTTGGAACCGGCGCCGCCGGCGCGCCGCCCTTCGGGTTGAAGCAGCGAAATTCGCCGTCGGGTCCAGCAAAAGGATAGCAGTCGACGGCGCCGCCCGGGCCGACAAGGCCGACATAAATGATCCGGCCGGTTGACTTGGACTTGCCGCGGAAGACGCGCGAGAACATCAGGCGCATCGTCGCCTCCGGCGAAGCGAGCGCCTTGAGGTCCGTCATCTTGCCAAGGAGCTGGATCGCCTCGCGGATCACCGGCTCCGGAACATTGTTGCGCACCCCGGCGCTGTAGAGGCCATCGGCCAGATTGTATTGCGCCGGGGCGGCCGGGGCGCTCTGCCCTTCGTTGAAGACGCCCTCCGGAACCGGGGGCTTCGCCCCTTCGCCATAGCCGCCCGCCTCGGCCAGCGCGACCGCGCCGACATATTCGCCGCCTTCATAGAGCGCCAATTGCGCGACGCGGTACGCCCCGGAGACGTCGAGCGCGCCCTCGGCGATCGCCACCCCGCCGGCCGGCAGAGACTGGATGTTGTAGAGCGCCTTGGACGCCGCCTCGATTGCGCGCGCGCTCTCCTCGCTATAGCCGCTGCGGATGAGCAGGTCGGAAAGCTTCTCGCTGGCGACGGTCTTGATCACCGTCTCCTTGATTTGCGGCTGGCCGTTGGCGCCGCCGGCTTTGACCTCGATCTGGCTGACATTGGCGGCGTTCGGCAAGAGCGCGTCGGCGTAAGCGGGCGTGTTTGCGCCGCCGTCGTCGTCGAAGCCCGCCTCCATCGCCGCGTCGCTTTGATCGACCTGGTCGGCGACGGCGATCATCGCCGCCTGGTCGGCGCCTTCGCCGGTCTCCGGGAACTTGCCCATGAAGCCGCCATTGGTCGAGAGAAGCGGCGAAGCGACGAAATAGGCGTCGCCGTCGAACTTCGCCGCGTTGGGCGTCAGCGCAATCGGCGCGTCGATATGAACCGAGCGGAGGGCCGCGGAAGGACCGCGGCGCACCAGGACCGGATCGCCGGGCAGGTCGATGATTGTCGAGATCGGGCCGGCGGGCTTCGCCGGACTGACCGTCGGCGCTTCGACGCTCGCCGGCGGCGGCGTAATGCTGCGCTTCGCGAGCCGAATGCCGATCAAAGCCGCGCAGCACAGGGCCACCGCCAGGGCCGCAATGAAAAACGAGCGCCCTCTCTCCCGCGTCATTCTCTTTCGCTGCGCGCCGGTTTCGGGCGGCCGTCCGCGCGCCGCCGGGCGATCCGATCAAACGACAGGTCGACGCCTCGCGCAAGCCGCCGCCATTCCGGCGGCGATCACGCCGGGGCGGCTTATCGCCGCGGTCGCTGATCGCTTTTGTAGCCGCGGTCGCTGACCGCTTTTTGTAGCCGCGGTCGCTGACCGCGGCGACAGTGCGGCGGCCGACGAACGCAGCGTGAAGCGCCGGATGATGGCTTAGTCTCGGGCTTTGGTACGAACCGCCGCCAGGGAGAGCGGTCGCGCCGAGCGCTTACCATTGCGCTGGAGCCGCGGTCGCCGACCGCGGCTCCAAAAGCAGCCGAGCCGAAGCGTCGTCTCTTTGCGTTAGGGCTGCTCGAGCAGATGCGTCTCGACGCGGCGGTTTTCCGGGCTGAACGGATCGGCGACGCGCGGCCTCGTCTTGCCGAAGCCCTTGCCGATCAGTTCGCGCGCATCCACGCCCTTGGTGGCGAGATAAGCGATGACCGAGGCGGCGCGGCGCTCCGACAGGCCAAGATTGTACTGCTCGGTGCCGGTCGCGTCGGTATGACCGTCGATCTCGAACTTCTGGCCCTTCAAGCGCGGGTCGTGCAGCGCCTCGGCGAACTGGTCCAGGTTTTCCTTGGCGGCCGCGGTCAGCTTGTCCGAGTCGAATTCGAACGTCACCAAAAGATCGAACTTCGCCGAGCCGTCGGGCGGCGGCTGCGGACAATCGGCGGCGGTGCCGAAGCAAATCGCCCGCGACTTGCCGAGCGCCGCTTTCGCGAAGAAATCGGCGACGGTCGACGCTTTGTAGGCGGGGCCCGCAAAAGCCGGATGGACGGTCAGGCCGGCGGCCAAGCCCAACGCGGCGATGATGGAAGCGCGCATGAGAAGCCTCCCTGGACTCGGCTCGCGGTTGAGCGCGCGAGCGGCGGCACTATCGGCGCGCTCCGCAAGACCGTCAACGAAAATAGAATGGCCGCGATCCCAGCGGGCGAGGCGGCCGAGTAAAGCCATCCGCGAGAAGACCATGTGAGTTGCTCCCGTATCTTCGCCGAAGCGCCCGGCAATTCCGGCCGAGCGGCGAGCCTTCTGCGCTTCGGCTTACGGTCTAGAGTTTGCCGGGCCATTCGCCCGCGAGACTCGATTCTGATATGGTGGCGTCCGGCCGCGGCCCGTAAATCATCGACTTAGGAGCGATGAAGCGTGGAAGACAGGACGGTCATTCAGCCGGCGGCGCCCTCGGGCAGCGTTCGCCGGGGCGCGCGCCTCAATGGAATCTATGAGATCGGGCCGCTGATCGCCCATGGCGGGATGGGCGAAGTCTATCGCGGCTTCAACATCGTCACCAACGATCCGGTCGCGATCAAGATGATCCTGCCCGAACTGTCGGGCGATCCTGACGCGTTCGCGATGTTCAAGCGCGAGGCGTCGGTCCTCCTCAACCTGCATCACGAGGCGATCGTCCGCTACTTCGTCTTCTCGGTCGATCCGGAATTGCAGCGCGCCTATCTGGCGATGGAGTTCGTCGATGGCCCCTCTTTAAGCAAGCGGCTGGCGCAAGGGCCGCTGCCGATCGACGAGGTAAGAATTCTGCAGCGCCGATTGGCGAGCGCGCTCGACGCGGCGCATCGCCTCGGCGTCGTTCACCGCGACATCTCTTCCGACAACGTGATCCTGCCGGGCGGCGATCCGCGGCGCGCCAAGATTATCGATTTCGGCATCGCGCGCTCGCTGCGGCTCGGCGAGGGCACGATCATCGGCTCGCGTTTCGCCGGAAAGTTCAATTACGCCTCGCCGGAGCAGCTCGGGCTTGCCGGCGGCGAGGTCGGCCCGAAATCCGACATTTACAGCCTCGGCCTTGTCCTCGCCGAGGCGATGCTCGGCCGGCCGGTCGATATGGGCGGCTCGCAGGCCGAGACAATCGAGAAGCGGCGCAAGGTTCCCGACCTGACCGCGGTCGATCCGTCGATGCGGCCGCTGATCGCGGCGATGCTGCAGCCTTTGCCGAAAGACCGACCGGAAAGCATGGCCGCGATCGCCGCATCCTTGCCCGCTTCCACGCCGCGCGCGCGGGGCGGCAGGGCGCGCCGCGAAAGTTCGGTCGTCGGCCGTCTCGCGGCAATTGCCGCGGCCTTGATCGTCGTCGTCAGCGTCGGCGGGACCCTCTACGCCTATCGCGACCTTCTGCCCTGGCGAGAAGCGCGACCGCTCGCGCCGCCGGCGGCGGAGCAAAGCGCCGGCGCTCCGGCGAGCCGGCCCGCGCCAAGCCAGGCGGCGAGCGCCGAGACGCCCCCGGCGCCGCCCAAACTGCCGCCGCTGCCCGCATTGCCGGCGCCCCCGCCTTCGCCGAGCCCGGCGGCGGCCGCGCCGCCGCAGCCCGGCGAAGCGGCGAACGCCGCGCCATCCGTTTCCGCGCCTGCCGAACCTGCCCCGGCCGCCCAGCCGGCGCCGCACGTCCCGACGGCTGACGAACTCGTCAACGTGCTGAAGCCGCACAAGCAGGCCGAGGCGTCGACGACCGTCGCCGCGCTTCCGCCGGCCGCTGGCGAGCCGGCCAAGGCGAATTCGTCTCCGCCGCTTCCCGCCCCGGCCAAGGCCAATCTCCCGGCGCCCGCCGCGCCCGAGCCGAAGGCAAGCCTGCCGCCGCTCCCTGAGTCGAAAGCCGAGGCCGCGCCAGCGCCTCTTCCGCCGCCCAAGGTCGAGGCCGCTCCGCCGCCGCTTCCCGAGCCGAAGGCCAATCCGGCGCCGCCTCCAGCGCCGAAGGCCGACGCTTCGCCGCCGCCTCTTCCGCCGCCGCCCAAGATCGCGGCGGCGACGCCGACGCCCGCCCCGGCGTTGCGCGCGCCGCAGGACCGGCTGGTCCTCGACCAGGCGACGGTCGGCAAGGACTACCTCGCCGACCTGCCGCCGTTCAGCGATTCCGCGGACCCGAAAGGGGTGGCGCTTCGCGCCGAGCCGAGCCTGCCGGAAGGCCTGGTCCTGGCCGATCTCGGCCACGGCTTCGGCCGGTTATCCGGCGCGCCGCAAAAGCCGGGGCAATATTCGTTCAGCATTGTCGCCAGCGACGCCAGCGGCGCGACCGCCCGGATGGCGGCGCAACTGGCGGTCGCCGCGGCCGCGCCCGCCGCGCCGCAAGCGGCGCAGCCGGAGCCGCAACCGCCGCCGGCGACGCATGTGGCGGCCGCCATCAACCCGCCGGTCGACAAGGCCGCCGCCTATTTGCGCGCTTTCGACGGGGGCCCGTGCTTCCTCACCCGCACGATCGGCGCCAGCGGATCGAAGCCGACCATACTGGGCGTCGGCGCCGACCGCGCCGCCTTCGAACGCTTCTATTCGGGCTATAAAAGCGAGGTCGGCGTCGAGCCGAACCTGATGGTGCGGCTGATCGCGCCGTCGCAATGCCCGGCCGTGGCTTTGATCGGCGCCGGCGCCAAGGACGAGGCGCAGACGCCGAAAATCGAGCTCGCCAGCTACGATGTCGGCCGCAACCGGCCGCTGGCCGGCTCGGTCTCGAACCTTGCCGGACGGAGCCTCGCGCTGCTGGTGGT
>DATGLU010000374.1:0-3949 GCA_035294045.1 Roseiarcus sp.
CCGAAGCAATTGCGCGCGGGTTCTCGACTAAGCGAGACCGTCCCCTACGCCGCGCGCGGCGCGGCCGCGTCCTCGTCGTCCAGCCGGAAGCGCGCGACCAGCCGCGCCAATTCCGCCGCCTCGCCGGCCAGCCGATGGCTCGCCGCCGTCGATTCCTCGACCATTGCGGCGTTCTGCTGCGTCGCCTTGTCCAAATCGCCGACCGCGCTGTTGATCTGGCGAAGGCCGGCGGCCTGTTCCTGCGCCGATTGGGCGATGCGGCTGACGATCGTCGCGGCCTCGACCACGCGCGCGACGATCTCGGCCTGAGCGGAGCCGGTCTCGCCGACGAGATTGACCCCCTGGCCGACCTGGCTGATCGAGCTTGAAACCAGCGCCTTGATCTCCTTGGCCGCCTCGGCCGAGCGTTGCGCCAGCGCGCGCACCTCCGAGGCGACCACGGCGAAGCCGGCGCCGGCTTCGCCGGCGCGCGCCGCCTCGACGCCAGCGTTCAGGGCGAGCAGATTGGTCTGGAAGGCGATCTCGTCGATGACGCCGATGATCTGGCCGATCTTCTTGGCCGACGCCTGGATTGCGCTCATCGCCTGCGTCGCGTGGCCCGCCACTTCGCCGGAGCGCTCGGCCATCGCCTTGGCGGTCGCAATGGCCGCCGTCGCCCGCCCGGTATCCTCGGCGGTGCGCTGCACGCTCGCGGTCGCCTGATTGAGCGCCGCGGCTGTCTCGGCGAGGCTCGCCGCCTCGCGCTCGGCGCGGCCGGAAAGCTCGTCCGCGGCGGCGCGGATTTCGCCGGCGCCGGCATGGATTTCCTGGGTGCTGGCGGCGATCGCGCGCATCGCCTCCTGCAGCTTCTCCATCGCCAGATTGAAGTCGGCGCGGATTTTTTCATATTGCGGCGAGAACGGCTCGGTCAGGCGGAAGACGAGATCGCCGCCCGAGGCGCGCTCCAGCCCCGTCGCCAGGGACCGTACGACCCGAGCCTGCTGCCGCGCGCCTTCGGCGCTGGTCATTTCGGCGGCGGCGCGCTCGTCGTCGGCGCGCCGCCGCGCCTCGGCGGCGTCTTCCGTCAGCTTGATCCGCTCAATTCCAGCGTCCTGGAAGGCTTTGACGGCGCGAGCCAACTCGCCGATTTCGTCGCGGCGATCGAGATCGGCGACTTCGACGCGATCCCGGCCCATCGCGATGTCGCGCAGATTGCCGACGAGGCGGTCAAGCGGCCGCGATATGCCGAGCGCCGTCAAGACGCCGAACAGGCCGCAGAACAGGAATGTCGCGAGGATGACCGAGGCCGACCAGAGCGACGCGTTGGCCATCTGCGAGCCCGCCTCAACGCTGGCCTGAGCGCTGGCGGCCGCGGCCTTCTTGTTGAGCGCGCCGGCCTCGCTTTGCAGGCCGGCGATCGCCGCCTCCAACTTGTCGAACGCTTCGGCGCGCTGCATCTGCACGGCCGTCCATCGCTTGAAGGCCGCGCCATAGCCGTCGATCAGCAGCTTGAGCGTGCTCTTGTGCTCGTCGGGCGCGTTGGCCTCGGCAAGCGCATCGGCGAAAGCCTTCTTCTCGTCGGCGAAGGCCTCGATCAGCTTATGGTCGCGGGTCAGCCGAAAATCGCTGGCGATGCGGCGCATGACGAGCACCGCTTCGAGCAGGCCGAACGAGCCCGCTCCCTGCGCGCCGACAAGGAGCGAGCGCGTGGCGCGGTCGATGTCCCTGCCAACATCGAGGAAATCCTTCTGCAAACCCTGCTTGGGCGTGCGGCCGAACTCGTCGTTCAGGGCGGTCAGGCCGGCGAATGTCTCGCCGACCGCTTTCAAATCGGCGGCGAGCGGCGCGAGCGCGCCCACCGCGCCTTGTCCGCCGCCCGGCAGGCCGGCCTCCAAAACCTTCAGCCTTTCGGCGAATTTGCCCTCGACCTCGGTCGACGGCTGCTGGAAGACCTGCAAGCCGAGCGACTGCAACTCGGCGGCGCCGGAAATCAGGTTGAAGCTGGCGAGCGACAGCGCGCCGGTCGCCGCCCTCTTCTGGTCGCCCTCCCGCACCGCCTTGTCGCCGAGAAACGTCGCGGCCCCGATCGCGGCCAAGCCGAGCATCGGCACGGCGACGAGAAGAAGCGTTCTGATCTTGACCGAAGGTTTGAAGAGCCCGAACAGGTTCATGCGGCGGCTTCGCTGAAAAAAGCGGCGGCGTTGATCCCGCCTATTGAGGGGCCGCAACAATTAGAATGAATGCGTTAATAGGCGCTTAGGGGCGCGCGCTTGTAAAAAGCGGCGCGTTACGGACTGGTAATCTCTTAAGGATCATCTTTTGGACGTTTGAACTCCATCCGGGAGGGGTCGATTGCTTCAGCCAGCGCCCGATTTCCAATCCGTCACCGAGCCCGGCGAGAAAATCCTCTGGCAGGGAAAGCCGGTCTTTTGGCCCTTCGTTCTCCACGGCGTCCCTATCCTCGCTTTCGGCCTCCTCTGGGGCGCGATGGACCTCGGCTTGTTCGGCGCCGCCGGCCATAGCGCACGGCCGACAGACGTCCATTTCCTGACCGCCTTCATGATCCTGCATAGCGTTCCGGCTTGGGGCGGAGTTCTCTACTGCCTCTATCTGGTTCTGTCGCACAGCAACACGCTCTACGCCTATACGAACCGGCGCATGCTGATGCGCGGCGGCGTGTTCGGCTCGTCCTTCAAGAGCATTGACTACGATCGCATCCAGGAGCTCGACGTCATCGTCGGCTTCACCGATCGGCTCTTCAATGTCGGGACGGTGCGGGCCTATTCCGGCAACACGACATCGAAAGGCTCGCCGATCTATGATCGGTTCGTCTCGATCGAGAATCCGTACGACGTCTATCGCGCGATCAAGGGCGTCGAGGTCGACGTCAAGACCGATTGGACCTATCCCAACGCGCTCCGGCCGGCAGTCAATCCCGGCTATCGGACCGAGTACAAACCCGAGCGCTGAGCGTCATTGCGAGCGAAGCAACCTATTCGCAGGCCGCAACCCTCTGAATGGATTGCTTCGTCGCTTCGCTCCTCGCAATGACGGGCTGCCTTTCACGGCGGCGCTTCCGCTTTCCAGCCTTTCGGCGCGGGCGCCGTTTCTCCCCTGCCCTGCCCCGCCACGATATGGACGACGCGATAGCCTTTGGCTTTCAGCGCGCGCAGGAAATCCGGCAACATCGCCGCCGTCCAGGGCTTATCGTCATGCAGGAGGATCATGCCGCGGCCGGCGCGGTCGAGCGCGCTCATGATCACGCGCAACTCCCTTTGCGGCGTCATCTTGATCCAATCGGCGGCCCAAAGATCGGTCCCGAAGATCGCGATATTGCTCGCGGCGAGGGAGCGGCGCAGATCGGGCGTCTCGGCGAAGCCCGGAAAGCGGAAGAAAGGGGCGTGGAGCCTGAGCGCCGAAACGTCGTCCGGCGGGCCGCCGATCTCTTCGCCATAGGCGAGCGTCTCGACCGCCGCTATGCCGCGCGCCACGTCGGCGCGCGCCGCGCCGGCGCTCATCGCGCGCATCGTCGGCTGCGGATGGCTATAGGTGTGGTAGGCGACGGTATGGCCCTCGGCGACCTCGCGGCGGGCGAGATCGGGCGATTGCTCGACCTTGCGGCCGATGACGAAAAAGGTCGCCCGCACGCATTGGCTGGCGAGCGCGTCGAGGATTTTCGCCGTGGTTCCCGGCTCAGGGCCATCATCGAAAGTCAGGACGACTTCATGATCTTGCAGCGGCAAAGTCCGCGGATAAGATTTCAAGCCGACCTGGAGCCCGCCCTCGGTCCCGACCGGCATGATCCGGGCGGTTCCGAGCGCGCCGGGCTCGCAGGCCGCGGCTGGCGCGATCGGCGCCATAATTATGGCCGCGGCAAGGGCTAGAGACGGCCGCAAAATCATGGGGCTCTTTCCTTTATCCGAAAGCGTCCGGTTCCCGCCGTTCGGCGGCGGCGAATCGCCGCCATTAA
>DATGLU010000375.1:0-2229 GCA_035294045.1 Roseiarcus sp.
GGTTCTCGGCGCCGCAATCGGCGCCGCTGCGGTTACGGTCGGCTCACATACGTCCCTATTGGCGCATGGCTCGGCCTTCGCGGCGGCGGCCGACACCTATCGCCAGCTCAATCTGTTCGGCGACGTTTTCGAGAAAATCCGTACTGATTATGTAGAGAAGCCCGACGACGCCAAGCTCGTCGAAGCCGCCATCAACGGCATGCTGTCCTCGCTCGATCCGCATTCGAGCTATATGGACGCCAAAGCCTTCCGCGAAATGCAGGTGCAGACGAAGGGCGAGTTCGGCGGGCTCGGCATCGAAGTCACCCAGGAAGACGGGCTGATCAAGGTCGTCACGCCGATCGACGATACGCCGGCGGCGAAAGCCGGCATTCTTTCCGGCGACATCATCACCGCGATCGACAACGACCCGGTCCAGGGCATGACGCTCAACCAAGCGGTCGACAAGATGCGCGGCGCGGTCAACACGCCGGTGACGTTGAAAATCCAGCGCGGCCCCAAAAAGGAGGCGATGGACATCAAGATCGTCCGCGACATCATCAAGATCCAATCGGTGCGCTCGCATATCGAGAGCGGCGATATCGGCTACATCCGCATCACCCAGTTCAGCGAGCAGACCTATGACGGCCTGAAGGCCGCCATGGCCAAGTTCCATGACCAGCCCGGCGACGCCAATCTCAAGGGCTACATCCTCGATTTGCGCAACAATCCAGGCGGCTTGCTCGACCAGTCGATCGAGGTGGTCAACGCCTTCGTCGATCGCGGCGAGATCGTCTCGACGCGCGGCCGCAATGTCGAGGAGACGCAGCGCTACAACGCCAGGCCCGGCGCCGATCTCTCGCATGGCAAGCCGATGGTGGTGCTGATCAATGGCGGCTCGGCTTCAGCCTCCGAGATTGTTGCGGGCGCTTTGCAGGATCATAAGCGCGCGACGCTGATCGGCACGCGCTCCTTCGGCAAGGGCTCAGTGCAGACGATTATCCCGCTCGGCCAGAACGGCGCGCTGCGTCTGACCACGGCGCGCTATTACACGCCCTCCGGCCGTTCGATCCAGGCCAAGGGCATCGAGCCGGATGTTCAAATCCTCGAAGATGTGCCGCCGGACCTGAAGGGCAAGGACGATCAGAAGGGCGAAGCCTCGCTGAAAGGCCATCTGAAGAACGGCACGGACGAGAAGGACGGCTCGCAAGCCTATGTGCCGCCGGACCCGAAGAACGACAAGCAGCTCATCGCCGCGGTCGAGCTTCTCCATGGCGTCAAGACCGCCGCCCAGCTCGCTTCGCCGCCGGCTGCTCCGGCCCCGGTTTCAACGCCGCCGGCTGCCGCGGTGACGCCGTCGACCCCCGCCCCGGCCAATGCGCCGGTGCAGCCGGTAAAGCCGCCGTCGCCCGATTCCGCGCCGCCGGCAAAGCCGTAAGGCAAAACGGATCGGCTGAAAAAGCGAAGCGCCGCCCTTTCGGGCGGCGCTTTTTTCTGCGGCGCGTCGATTATATTTAGGTTAGAATTTAGACCAGAATTACAGGCGGTCGCGAATGATCACCATCGGAGCCTTTGAGGCCAAAACGCATCTTTCGGCTTTGCTCGATCGGGTTGCGGCCGGCGAAGAGGTCGTGATCACGAAGCATGGCAGACCCGTCGCCCGCCTCGTCCACGCGGAGGCGAGCGAGCGCGCGGGGGAAGTCGTGGAAAAACTGAAAGCTCTGCGTAAGGGAACAACCTTGGGCGGACTGTCCTGGAAGGAGTTGCGCGACCAGGGGCGGCCTTGACTGTCGTCCTCGACGCCTCTCTGGCGCTCACGTGGTTCTTCGAAGATGAAGCGACGCCTGAGACCGATCGGTTGTTGGATCGCGTGAGTCACGAAGGCGCCGTTGTTCCCGCGCTTTGGCGCTTGGAGTTGGGAAACGTCCTTTTGCAGGCCGAGCGGCGAGGCCGAATCAGCGCTGCGAATGTCGAACGAGGACTCGCGCTCGTCGGGGGGTTGCCGATCTCTGTTGATCCGGAAACGATTTCACGCGCTTGGCGCGACACTCTTGCGCTCGCTCGGACCGAGCGCCTCACCGTTTACGATGCGTCGTATTTGGAGCTTGCAATTCGGCGGCGCATTCCGTTGTTGACCTTGGGCGAGGAATTGGCCGCCGCCATCCGACGGCAAGGCAACGAGGCCTATCCATAGGCCTTTGGGCAAGAGTTGGAGCCTCACGAAGTCGTAAGCAGCCCCTTCACGATGGC
>DATGLU010000376.1:0-6804 GCA_035294045.1 Roseiarcus sp.
TCGCGGATCGAGCGGGCGCTCAACGGGCCGGCGGTCCAGTGCGAACTCTGGTTTTTCTCGACGAGGCCGCGCTCTTCAAGCCGGCCGAGCACGTCCCGCACGACGGTGCGGCTGACGCGGAAATGCTCGGCGATTTCGGCCTCGATCAAGCGGTAGCGGCCAAAGACCAGGCAGGCGGCGACGTCGTGCTCGACGGTCTCGTAGATGCGCTCCCAGGACGCCCGGCTCTGCAGCGCGTCGTCGATCGCCTTGGGAATGCGAAGCCCGATTTCGCGCAGATCGCGCCGCACCGGGTCGAGCGGCTCGCCCGGCTTCGCCACCATGAAGCCGCGGCCGTTGAAGCGGCGCACCAGGCCCTGCGCTTCGAGATGCCGCAAAGCCGTTTTCACCGGCGCGCGACTCGTCTGCATCAGAGCGGCGATCGGCCCTTCCAGCAGAACGAGGCCACGCGGCACCTGGCGGCCGAGAATGTTCTGGCGGAGAACTTCCTCGACCATCTCATAGCGGCGCGACGCGCGCGGCGGATCAGCGTGTCGTTTGGTCATTCGTCGGAGTCTTGTTCTCCGTCCTTGTATTCGATCGCCGGAACGGCTGGAACGGCTCGCCAATGAATGAACTTTGAGCACCGTAGCCATTTTATAGCGCTTGATTTTTCGGCTTTCAATCGAGCGGCGTGAAACGAATGGGGCGTCAACGCAGGCCGCCGATCTGAGGAGGCGCCGCAGAGGCGGCGCGCGCCGTTTAGTAACAAAGCCCTATCCCGCTAAAAGCCGGGTATTTCGTTCGATGGAGCGGTGGGCGTGCCGACATGCCGAGGCGTCCTGTCTGCCGTCTTGAAAAATCAGCCGGCCGATTAAAAAATGGACTTGAACACAAAAGGCAATATTGTAAGGTGCCGGCAGGGAAGGGATCGGTCGCTGCTGGATCAAGCGGCGGCGGAGGCGAGGGCGCGCTGGTGAGTCCTGGAGTGCTGCAGATAACCGGCCTGACCAAGCGCTATGGCGGCGCGGTCGCGCTGGACGATGTCAGCCTGGACGTTCCCCGAGATTGCTACGTCTCGCTGCTCGGCCCGAGCGGCTCAGGCAAGACGGTGTTGCTGCGCGTCATTGCCGGTTTCGAGGAGCCCGACGCCGGGACGATCGAATTTGCCGGCCGGCCGATTGTCGGCGCGCCCGTCTATAGCCGCGGCATTGGGTTCGTCTTTCAGAACTTCGCGCTGTTTCCTCACCTGACGGTCTACGAAAACGTCGCCTTCGGGCTGAAAAACGGCGCCGGCGCGCCACTTGGCAAAAGCGAAATCCGCGACCGCGTCCGGGCGATGATCGAGCTTGTCGGCCTTGCCGGACTCGAAACGCGCGGCGTGCATCAGATTTCCGGCGGCCAGCGCCAGCGCGTCGCGCTGGCGCGAACCCTGGTGACCGAGCCGCCGCTCGTCCTGCTTGACGAGCCGCTCGGCGCGCTCGACGCCAACCTGCGCACGCGCATCCGCGCCGAGTTGCGGGTGATCCGCGAGCGCCTCGGCGTCACCTTCCTGCATGTTACGGGCAGCGAGAGCGAAGCTCTTGCGATCGGCGACCGGGTGATCGTGCTCGACCGCGGCCGGGTCGTCCAGTTTGACGATCCCGATACGCTGTTCGAGCGGCCCGCTTCGGCGCGGGTCGCGCGATTCCTGAACTGCTACAATCTATTCGGCGGCGCGGTCGAGGGCTCCTCGTTCCAAAGCGACGCCGGAGACTTTCCGCTGCCGCGCGGTTCGTATCCGCCGCGCGGCTTTTACGGCGTGCGCTACGACCGGATCGTGGTGGCGCCGCCATCGGCGGAGAGCGGCTCGGATCACGTTGGCCTGACCGCCGCCTTTGTTGCGAGCGAATTTACCGGCCCGACTCTCCTTTCATTCTTCAAGCTGGCGAGCGGTCAAATCGTCGAAGTGGAGACACGCCTCGGCGACCGCGTCCCGCCTCAATACGAACTCGGCGAGGCTTACGCGCTTTCTTGGCGCCGCGATGGCGCGCGGGTTTTCGCTTGAGTCAAGGTCGAACCGGTTTAGGTCAAGAGGACACATTGACCACGGCGATAGTCTCAGACGCGATCGAATCGCCTGCCGCGGCGGCGCAGCAAACGCGTCGGCGCGTCGTCTATTGGCTGATCGCCCCCGGCGTCCTGTGGATGCTGATCTTCCTCGTCCTGCCGATGGCGATGATGATCTATGTCTCGTTCTGGACGCAGACGACGTTCAAGATCGAGCCGATTCTGACGACCAAGAGTTGGGTCGCCTTCTTCACCTCGGAGACCTATCTCGACGCGCTGTGGACGACGATCCGCATCTGGCTGATCGTTCTCGGCGCGACGCTGCTGGTCGGCTATCCGACCGCGCTATTTATCGGCCTTTTCGTCCGCAACAAGACTTTGCAGACGGCCCTCCTTGTCGTCTGCGTCATCCCGTTCTGGACGTCCTTCCTCATCCGCGTCGTCGCCTGGCGGCCGATGCTCGGGACTGAGGGCGCGGTCAACATTCTTCTGATGAAGGCCGGCCTGATCTCCCAGCCGATCGAGGCGCTGCTCTATACCGATCTCTCGGTGATCATCGGCATGACGCAGATCTATTGCGTCTTCATGGTCGGACCGATCGCCTTCATGTTGAGCCGGATCGATCCGACGATCATCGAGGCGGCGCGCGACCTCGGCGCCGGCTTCTGGCGGATATTCAGGACGATCATTCTCCCCCTCTCCATGCCGGGCGTGGTCGTCGGCGCGATCTTCGTCTCGGTGATGGTGCTCGGCGAGTTCGCGACCTCGGCGGCCTTGTCGGGCCGAAAGGTCAATCTGCTCGGCAACATCATCGTCACCCAGGTCGGCTCGCTGCGCTGGGCTTTCGCCGCCGTGGTCGGCGTCGTTCTGACCATCATCATGGGCGCGGCGGTGAGCGTCCTTCTGCGCGTCGTCGATCTCAGGCGGGAGCTCTGACATGGAGAGCCGCCTGATCAAATGGGCGCTCGGCGGCTTCACGGCGCTTATTGTCGTCTTTCTTTACGCTCCCCTCGCCGTTCTGGCGATCCTATCCTTCCAGACCGGGCCGGAAGGCGGGCCGCAATTTCCGATCGTCGCCTGGTCGGTTTACTGGTACAAGCACCTCTTCGGGCTAACGCCGCCGTCGCGCATCGCGCCGCTGCCGATCGAGAGCGCGCTGGCGCGCTCATTGACGCTGGCGGTCATGACGATGATCGTCTCGACCGTTCTCGGCGTCATGGCCGCCCAGGCGTTCCGCACCAAATTCAAGGGTGCCGGCCTCGTCTTCTACTTGATCATCCTCGGCATGATGGTGCCCGGCGTGTTGATCGGGCTCGGCATGGCGCTGCTCGCCAACACGATCGGCCTGGACCGGCATTGGTGGAGCACCGCGTTCGCGCTGCATGTCGTTTATACGTTCCCCTTCGCGTTCCTCGTCATGCTGGCGATTTTCAACCGTTTCGACGCCAGCGTCGAGGAGGCCTCGTGGTCGCTCGGCGTGTCGCCGGCCCGCACCTTTCGCAAGGTGACGTTTCCGCTGATTTTTCCCGGCGTGCTCTCGGCGATGCTGTTCGCTTTCACGCTCTCCTACGACGAATTCTCGCGCACGCTCTTCACCTCCGGCCGGGAATTGACGCTGCCGCTGGCGATCTACGGAACGTTCTCCGTCGAAATTCATCCGAACATTTTTGCGTTCGGCGTTCTCACCACCTTGTTCTCGTTCGCTTTGCTGGCGATTTACGCGATCCTGATGGCGTTGAGCGTCCGGCGCGCCCGCAGACTCATGATTCAGGAAGAAGCATGAAAAGCGCCGGCGAGCGAAAGATCATCGCGATCGTCACCGGCGGGGGCTCCGGCATCGGCCGGGCGATCGCGCGTCGGCTCGCCGCCGATGGCGCGGCGGTGACCGTGAACGACTTCGCCAAGATCCGCGCCGACGCGGTCGCGGCTGAAATTGACGCCGCAGGCGGACGGGCCGTCGCGGTCGGCGGCGACGTCGCGAACGAGGCCGACGTGAAGGCGATCGTCGCGACCGGCGCGGCCGCTTTCGGCGACGCCACGCTTCTCATCAATTGCGCCGGGCATGTCCATCAGGCGCCGTTCCTCGACATCGCGCCGGCGGATTTCGATCGCATCTTCGCCGTCCATGTGCGCGGCGCCTATCTCTGCGCCCGCGCCGTCCTGCCGGCGATGCTGTCGGCGAAATCCGGCGTGATCGTCAACATCGCCTCGCAACTCGGCCAGATCGGCGGCGTCGAGCTCGCCCATTACAGCGCCGCCAAGGCGGCGATCATCGGCCTCACCAAGTCGCTGGCGCGCGAATTCAGTCCGCACGGCGTGCGCGTCAACGCCGTCGCGCCGGGCCCGATCGAGACGCCGCTCGTCATGGCTTTGTCGGAGGACTGGCGGCGGCGCAAGGCGGCGGAACTGCCGCTCGGGCGGTTCGGTCGGCCGGAAGAAGTCGCCGCCGCCGTGGCGTTCCTCGCCTCGGACGAGGCGAGCCTGTTCGTCGGCCAGACGCTCGGGCCGAATTCCGGCGACGTGATGCTGTGAGGGGCGACGCATGAGTCAAAGAACGGTCCTGATCACCGGCGGCGGCATCGGTATCGGCCGCGCGACCGCGCTCGCTTTCGCCGCGGCGGGCGATCATGTCGTCGTCACCGACATTCTCGAAGCCGAAGGCGAAAGCGCCGCCAAGGAGGCGACCGCCAAAGGCGGCTCAGCCGAATTCGTGGCGCTGGACGTCCGCTCGACGCGGCAAGCGGACAAGGTCGTCGCCGAGATCGAAGCGCGGCGCGGCGCGATCGACGTGATTGTCGCCAATGCCGGCATCGCTCACCGCACGCCGCTCGCCGAGCTCACCGACGAGAAATGGGACCATACGTTCGAGATCGACCTGAAAGGCATGCTGCGCGTCATCCGGCCGGCTCTGCCGGCGATGAAGCGCAAAGGCGGCGGCGCGATCGTCTGCGTCTCGTCGATCATGGGCGTCGCTTATGGATGGGACGAGCATGTCCACTATTCGGCGGCGAAATCGGGCGTGGTCGGGCTGGTGCGCGGCCTTGCGGTCGAGCTGGCGCGCGCCAGCGTCCGCGTCAACGGCGTTGCGCCCGGTTACATCCGCACCGCCCAATTGCTCTCGAAGGAGCATTCGCTCGGCCCGGAAGGCGCCGAGGCGGCGAGCGCCTTCATTCCGATGGGGCGAATCGGCGAGCCCTCGGACGTCGCCGACGTCATCCATTTCCTCGCCTCTGGGGCGGCGCGGTACATGACCGGGCAAACAATCGTGGTTGATGGCGGTCTTCTTGTCGGACGCTACTGAGGATCGCCAGGGTTCGTAAGCGTCGAATGGAGAGGGAGTATCCATGAGCGAGACAGATTTTTCCAGAAGGTCGCTTCTGAAATCCGGCGCCGCAATGGCGGCCTTGGCGATCGGCGGCGGCACGCCGCTCCTCGATTCCCGCAAAGCCTATGCGGCGGCGGGCAAGCTCAGCGGCGAGACGCTTCGAACGATCGGCTTGTCGGTGACGGTGCAGGAGCGCATCCTCGCCGACTTCAAGGCCGAATCCGGCGTCGGCTCGACGTCCGGCACCGCCGCGTCCTTCCCCGACGCGCAGACCAAGATTCTCTCCGGCTCGAAGGATTACGATTGCTGGGAGACGATCGGCGAGCGGTTGCCGGCGGTCGTGCAGACCAACAATATCGACGCCATTCCGGCTTCGGCGATCAAGAACTGGTCGAACATTCGGCCGACCTTCACCAAGCCGGACCCGAAATGGGACCGCAAGGCGCAGATCGTCGGCCAGATCTGGACGGACGATTCGGAGAAATCCTTATGGATGGTCCCCGTCGTCTATAATTACGACTCGATCGGCTACAATCCCGATGTCGTCTCGGCGGAGGAAGCCAATACTTGGACCGCCATTTTCGACGACAAGTGGAAAGGAAAATCGGGCCTCAACACCGATCCGCTGATCGCGCTCGGCCAGGCGATCATGGCGATGAACACGCTCGGCATGTCGCAGGTGAAGAACCCGGGCAACGCGTCCAAGGCCGAGATCGCGGAAGCGATGAAGTTCCTCATCTCGAAGAAGAAGGGCGGCCAATTCCGCGCCCTGTGGGGCGATTTCGGCGAGCTCGTGAACCTGCTCGCTTCCGGCGAAATGGTCGTCTGCGACGCCTGGCAGCCCGCGGTCATGGCGGTGAAGGCGCAGGGCAAGCCGTGCAAATACGCCGTGCCGAAGGAAGGCTATCGCGCCTGGGCGATCGGCCCGTCTTTGATCGCCGGCTCGCCGAACAAGGAGGCCGTCTACGCCTATGCCGATTTCTGGCTGTCCGGCAAGCCGGGCATCACCGTTTCGGAGCAGGGCTATTATTCGCCCTCGACGAACATCAAGCAGGCGATGGACCCGGACAAATACGCCTTCTGGTACGAAGGCAAGCCGTGGAAGGGCAAGGCCGAGCGCGGCATCAAGGAGGGCGATCTGCGCGACGGCGGCTCGCTCGAAACCCGCGCCGCTCACGTCGCCTATTGGCACCAATGGCCGGACGAGTACGACTTCGTCATTCAGAAATGGGACGAGTTCCTGAACGCCTGAGCGCCCGCCGACAAGAGAGGCGGCGCGGCGATGCGGCCGCGCCGCTGTCCGGAATTTTAAGGATTTGCGGCGTGGAGCACGACCTTCAGCTTGTCGGCGTCGGCAAGACTTACGACAACGGCGCCGCGGCCGTCGTCGATTTCAACCTCGATGTCGCCAAGGGCGAGTTCGTCGCCTTTCTCGGCCCGTCCGGCTGCGG
>DATGLU010000377.1:0-2997 GCA_035294045.1 Roseiarcus sp.
TTGCCGTCGCCGACATGGCCCACGATCGGCGCGATAAGGCCGGATTCGCGGATGTCGCGCTGCGTCTCCTCAACGCAATCGGCGAGCCGGGAGATCGGCACGCAGACGTCCGTTGCGAAGAGCTTGGCGCCGGGGCGAAGCGGCAAGGTCGCCCAATAGACGTCGTGGCGGGCCTGCCACAGCTTGGAGCGCTCCTCTGGCTTGGTGGCCCAAGCGAAAGGCCCGCCAGCGAACTCGGCGGCGATCTCGCCGAACCGTTCGGATTGTTCGGCGACGCTCGCCGGACTGCCGTGAAATTCGACGAACAGCATCGGCGTCTCGGGCAGCGAAAGCTTCGAATAGGCGTTGCAGGCTTTGACCTGGAGGGCGTCGAGCAACTCGATCCGCGCCACCGGAATGCCTGACTGGATCGTCGCAATCACCGCGTCGCACGCGCCGCGCACGGTCTTGAATGGGCAATGGCCGGCCGACATGGCTTCCGGCACGCCGTAGAGCCGCAACGTGATCTCGACAATGACGCCGAGCGTGCCCTCTGAGCCGACGAAGAGTCGCGTCAGGTCGTACCCTGCGGAGGACTTCTTGGCGCGGCTCGCGGTCTTGACGATCGCGCCGTCGGCGGTGACGGCTTTCAGCGACAGGACATTGTCCTTCATCGTGCCGTAGCGCACGGCATTGGTGCCGGAAGCCCGCGTCGCGGCCATGCCGCCGATCGAGGCGTCGGCGCCCGGATCGATCGGAAAGAACAAGCCGGTATCGCGCAAATATTCGTTGAGCGCCTTGCGCGTGACGCCGGGCTCGACGACGCAATCCAAATCCTCGGCATGGACGTCGATGACGCGGTTCATCCGCGAGAGGTCGATCGAGACGCCGCCATGCGGCGCGTTGAGATGGCCTTCGAGCGAAGTGCCGGTTCCGAAGGCGATGACCGGCGCGTCATGCTTGGCGCAGAGCTTGACCGCATCGGCCGCGTCCTCGACCGATTCGGCGAAGACGACCGCGTCGGGCGGCTGGTTGGCGGTCCAGGTCAGCGTATGGCCATGCTGCTCGCGCACAGCCTCGGCGGTTGCGAGCTTATCGCCGAAGCGCGCAGCGAGGTCGCTGGTCAGCGCGGCGACCGCAGCGGGCGCAAGGCGGCCTTGGCGGCGGCGGATTTGGATGGGCGGGGGGGCGGCGTCGTTCACGGCGGGGTTCCTCTCGGCGCAGAAGATAGAGCGCCGCCGCGAACGGGGCAAATCGGGGTTGAAAAGGTACGACCATCATTGCCATGCGCGACGCGAGGGAGCAATCCCTTCGGAGGATTTCGCCTACGATTGGATTGCTTCGCCTCGCTCGCGATGACGGAAGTTCACGATGGGGGAAGGGGCGCGGGCGCCGGCGCGGCTCCGCGTTATTGCTCCGGCGCGGGAGCGCGACGATGGCTGCGGCGGTTTCGCTCGCGGTCTCCGCCGCGCCAATCGCCCTCGCGCTTGCCGCCGATATAGGCCGAGCGTCCTTCGACTGTCGCGAACGGCGCCGCGGCTTCCGGCGCGACGGTCTGCGGTTCGAGGATCGCGTAAGGCGACGCCCAAGGCGGCGTCGGGCCGCCGCCGATCGCATAGGCGCTGGAGGCGGCGAGGGCGGAGGCAAGCAATGCGCCGGCGGCGAGAAGAATCTTCGGCATGGCGAATTCCTTTCTTGAAATGCTTTCCGCGCGACCTATCGCGCCAAAAGCGTCGCGGCGCTGTGGCGAAGGCCACAGCGCCGGCCGAAACGAAATTCGCGGGCTTTTGAACTATTGCGCCGGCGCGGGCGCGGCTTTCCTCAGGCGCCGCTCGCAGGCCCTGTCGCCATGGCAGTCGACCGCGGCGCGGCTTTCATAGGCCGAGCGCCCCTCCAGCGGTCCCCAGCCCGGCGGCGGCTGGAAGGTCTGCGGAATATAGAGCACGTAAGGCGAGCCCCACGCGTCCGACGGCCCGCCCATATTGCCCATCGCTAGGGCGCCGCTCGCCGCGCCGAAGGCGAGGCAAAGGCCGGCCGCGCCGGCGAGAATGATCCTCCGCATGACTCTGCTCCTTCGCTTTCGCCCCGCCGCTTCATAGAGGCGGCCGGCGCGACCCGCCATCGCGGCGAGCGGACCGGACCGCCTCGGTCGGCCGCATTCTGTAAACAATTGCGCCTGAAATATTATTCACTGCGCCGAGCCGCGGCCTCACGCTTGCACATATTTTCGCCAATTGTGCGATTCCTTGAATCCCAGCGTTTCCCGCGCTTTGCGATTCGACAGCGGCGCCTCCCATTCGCCGAGGGTCCGCGTCACCGGCGTATCGGGGCAGTATCGCTTGAGGAATTCGGCGGTCGGAATCTTCGCGGTGATCGTATCGTTGGTCGCGTTGAAGACCTGGAAACCGAGCCCGTCCTTTTCAAGGCAGCAATGGACGATCTCGCCGAGATCGCGCGCGTCGATATAGGACCAGGCGTTGCGCTTGCGCGATAAGGGATCGGCGAGGAAGGCGGGAAATCGATCATATTCGTGCGGCTCGATGACGTTGCCGATGCGCAGAGCGTAGATATCGGCGCGGTAGCGCATGGCGAAGGCGCGAGCGGTCTTCTCGTTGACGACTTTGGAGAGGCCGTACGAATCCATCGGGTCGACGTCGTAGTCTTCTTCGAGCGGGAAGCTCTTGAAGTCCTTGTCGCCCTCGGCGAAACAGACGCCATAAGTCGTCTCGCTCGACGCGATCACCAGTTTGCGCACGCCAAGCTTCATCGCCGCCTCGATGACGTTGTAGGTCGACATCACATTGATCTGGTACGTCCTGTTGTCCGGCTCGATCAGCACGCGCGGAATGGCGGCGAAATGGACGACCGCATCGGGCGCCGAAGGCGGCTTGCCGTCGTCATAGCCTTCGAAGCCGAAATGCGTGGAGAGCGCGTTGAAGGCCTGGCCGCTATCGGTCAGGTCGGCCGCCAGCGTATTGACGCCCTTCACCTCGAGCGGCTTCAGATCGACATTGAGGA
>DATGLU010000378.1:0-12346 GCA_035294045.1 Roseiarcus sp.
GAGGGCGAGGAGGGCCGGAGGTCACCATCGCCCTCGCCCGCCCCAGCCATAGCCTCGTCTCCAGCCGCCGGAGAAGAGCCGCAAGATCAGGAGGAGGACGATTGCGCCGATCGCTGCATTGACAATCAGGAACACAAGACCCGTTCCGAGATGAACGCCGAGGCGAGGAAGCAGCCAGTCGCCGATGAACGCGCCGATAATGCCGATCACGATATCCCCGACCAGGCCAAAACCGCCGCCGGCGACGATCCGCCCCGCCAGCCACCCCGCGATGAGGCCGACGATAAGGATCACGATCAAGCTGTGATTTGAAAGATACATGCGGACCCCCATCGCGCCAGGTGATTAATGTCCGGTGAGCGCCCCGGCCAGAGCATTGAGCGCCCCGCCCGCCGACTTCCGTTATCGCAACGCGCACGACTCCGCGGCCAGCTGAGATTGCGCACGTTGCCGAAGCGATAGGTAAAGGGCCGGCTCGCGCCCGTCATGCGCGTCCATATAGGTTTCGAGCGTGAGCGCCAATTCGTGCCACCTCGCGGCGGTCTCGACCAGTATGCGCCGATCGGCTTCGTCCGGCAGCCGTTCCGCGAGCGTCAAGCAGTCAGCGGCGTAGCGCCTATAGGTTACGATTAAACTCATGGACCGGAACAACGCGCGGCTTCGGCTTTGGTTCCCTCTCGCGGGCCGGAACTCGCATGTCAGTTCCTCCGTTAAGAGACATCATCCGAGGGGCGCCATGGACGGAGATAAGCAGGCGCCGCCGCCCGAAACCATCCTTTTCGTTGAAGACGATGTGCTCGCCCGGCTGGATATGTCGGAGTTTCTGAGGCAGTCGATTTATCGCGTGAGCGAAGCCGGGCATGCCGGGGAAGCCATCGACGCCCTGAACGCCAAATTTGCCATCGATCTGGTCGTCACCGATGTGGGAATGCCCGGCGATATGGACGGGCTCGTTTTGGCGCGGTGGATCAAGGATAATCGACCTGGCGTGCAAGTCATCGTCCAAACCGGTGATGTCGACGTCCAAATACCGGACGATCTGCAAGAGTTTGGGCCGATCCTTCGCAAGCCTTATACCGGCGCGACCTCTTGGACCGAGTGAAAGCAGCCCTCGCAAAGCGACCGCCGGCGATTCAAAACGACGCTAGCGGCGCGGCCTGACGATATACCGAGCGCAACTCGAGGTCGCAGGCGCGCGCCGCGCATCCTCGAGCCGGCGTCGCTCATGTCGGTATTTAACCTGGACCGTATGAGGCGATATGGCGCCGGTGTTGAAGTTGTCCGTACCGCCGACAAAGTTTGTGGAACGAATTCCTTGCGCGCGCGTTTTTGGAACTTCGTTGCGATCGTTTCGGAACGCAGCGCCAGACGTTATTTGGAGCCTCCTTTGCCTGCTTTGCACTTCGCGCGAGCCATCGCTCTCAGGATTCCGATTGCCGCCGCCATGTTGGTTTTGCCTTGCTTAAGCGACGCTCAAGAGAGCGTTTTTGCGAACCTGCAAGGCTCATGGGCGGGAGAAGGGACAATCACGTCGAGCGATGGTCACGCCGAGCGTCTTCGTTGCCGCACAAAGTATATTCTCTCGCCGAGCGGACAGAACCTCGACCAGCAGTTGCGATGCGCGAGCGATTCTTACCGCTTCGACGTGAATAGCGGCCTGGTGCAACAAGGCAACGGAACGATTGCCGGAACATGGACCGAAACGACGCGCCATGTGACGGGTAACGTCAGCGCGCAAGAGACCGGCGACTCGATTGCTGTAAAAATCTCAGGGCCAAGTTTCGCCGCCCAAATGGCGATAACCCTTAAGGATGACCATCAGCATATCGAAATCGCGCCGAATTCCGGCGACATAAAATCAGTGACGATCGATTTGACCCGCTCGTGAGGAAAAAACCGGACGGGCAAGAAACGAAGCCCCGCGAAAGAAATGAAAAAATCCGGCGACGAAACGTCCTCGCGTCGCCGGATCGCGCGTAGGGTCCTTTTACTTCCCGTAGTTTTGCAGCAAAGCGATGCAACGGGCCGACAGTTTGCTCCGATTCAGCTCCAAACATTGGAGATAGGCGTCGGCGCCGTCCGCTTCTTTCAGCTGATGGCAGAACCGACGGACGTCAGGACCGCAGGCCGCGCGTTGCTCCGGCGTGCCCATTTGCGAACTCTCGGCCGAAGCGACGGTAGCGAGACAAACCAAAGCGGAGACTGGCAGAATGTACCGCTTCAACATGGATATCCCCCTGAGGCAAGTGAACGAAGGCGCCGAGCGCCATAGGTCGGTCCATAAGTATTCTTATTGATTAATAGATTGGTCCCGAGGCGTTGGCGCTCTCCGTAACTTACAAGCAAGCGATAAGTTCCATCGATTCCATGAAGTTAGCTGAGCAGCAGCCGAAGGGTCTTTCGACGGAACCAAAACCAGCGCGATGAAGTTGGTCTTACAACGCTTACAAGGGGACGGCCTTCGGCCATCGAGATGGGGCAAATCGACGATACACTCCGCGTCCTTCTCGTCGAAGATGAGTTTATCATCGCTCTGGAGTTGGAATCGCAGCTCTCTGACTTGGGACAGCGCGTTGTCGGGATCGCGGCGGATTCCGAACAGGCCCTGGAGATCGTTAAGACCGAGGCGCCTGACCTCGCCTTCGTCGACGTGAACCTTCGAGATGGCCGAACCGGCGCTCGAGTCGCGCTGGAGCTTGCGGGCGCGCGGAGGGTCCTTGTTGTGTTCCTGACCGGAAGCCCACATCACATTCCGACCGATTGTGCAGGGGCTTTGGGAGTCATGACCAAACCGTGGAATCCCAACCTGATTGGCTATCTTGTCGCCTTCGCGAAAGCTTACCGGCGCGGCGACAAGAACTCGATCGCGTCCGACCCGCCGGCCGGGCTGACCTTTGCGCCGTGGTTGCGCGCCGAAATGAGGGCGGCAAGCCGAACGTCCCGCGATCGAGGACCTTCGCCTTGAGGAAAAACGTCCGGGCGCTCCACGCCATCCTTTCGACTGACCGCGGGAGGTCGCAACCTGAACAAGGGCCAACATCCCAACGCAAGGTACGGGCTAATTCGGCGGCCGGAAAGCCCCGTTTAGCGCCCGGGATTGAGTTGGCGCCTGCTTACGCGACGGGCGACCGAATCGGTCGTCGGAAGTCCTTTTAACGCCTTAATTTCTTTTGTAGAAACAGCTTCGATTCGCCTCACCCATCGGTCGCTTATGCCGGTTTCCAAGTCTGCATTTTTTCGCCTTTCGCTCGTAATGGTCTGCGTCGGCTTTGTCGCCCTCCTTTGCATCGTCGGCGGAACGATTTGGCTGGTTGATCGAACTGCTCGATTTTCTGAAGCGCTGCAGTCCGCGCGGCAACAAAGCGGCGATCTGACGCGAATTCTCAGCCTTGCTCAGGATGCCGAGACGGGCCAGCGCGGCTATCTGCTCGCCGGAGCCGATTCGTACTTGACGCCTTACCGCGAGGCCACATCGAGCCTTCCCAAAGCGATCGACGATCTTGAGCGCAATATAGGGTCGGACGCCGCCCAGCATCGGCGATTCGACGAACTCGCGTCGGTTCTGACGAAGAAGCTCGCCGAACTCGAAAACACCGTCAATTTGGCGCGGACGGGTCGAAGGGACGAAGCGGTCGATGTTTTGAAAACGGACAAAGGCCGCGAGCTTATGGAGAGACTGCGCGCCATCATATCGGACATGTCGGCGGATGCCGATGTTCGGGTCACCGGCCTGCTCGACGACCAGCGGGGGGCGATCGCCTTCATGAAACAGCTCGCAATCGTCGGCGCGCTGGTGGTCGCGGCGGTGGGAGCGGTCGTGTTCTGGATGGTCGTCGCCTATACGCGCCAGCTTGACCGGACCCAGTTCGAGATCCAAAAGCTCAACAGCAGTCTCGAACAGCGCGTCGAAGAGCGGACCGCGGATCTGGCAAGGGCCAACGAGGAGATACAGCGCTTCGCCTACATCGTGACGCACGACTTACGAGCTCCGCTGGTGAATATTATGGGATTCACCAGCGAGCTCGACGCAAGCCTCGAGACGATACGCGGCTACGTCGACGCGCCTGAACAGGCTGCGATCGTTCCGGCGGAGGTTCGCAATGCCGCGCTGGAGGATTTGCCTGAGGCGATTGGCTTCATCCGTTCGTCGACTCGGAAAATGGACGGCCTGATCAATGCGATATTGAGGCTATCGCGCGAGGGCCGGCGCGAACTGAAGCCCGAGCGCATTGCGCTCGATGCGCTGCTCCGCTCGATCGCCGATAGTATTCAGCATCAGGTTGTCGAGGCGGGCGGCGAAATCGCCATTGACGGGCGGGCGGCCCCGATCGTCACCGATCGCCTCGCCGTCGAGCAGGTTTTTGGAAATCTTCTCGACAACGCCGTTAAGTTCCGGCGCCTGGATACGCCATTGGACATTCGCATTCGCCTGCAGGAACGAGGCCCACGCGTAACCGTAACCATCGAGGACAATGGGCGCGGCATCGCATCGCAAGATTTCGAGCGGGTGTTCGACCTTTTCCGGCGAGCCGGCCCGCAGGATCGGCCCGGGGAAGGAATGGGATTGGCCTATGTTCGAAGCACGGTTAGGAATATAGGAGGGGAAATTCAATTGAAGTCGGAACTGGGACGCGGGACGACTTTCGTCGTTGCGCTGCCGCGCGTCATGCGTACAGCAAGTGGAGTGAGCCAATGAAGAGAGAGGCGAAGCCCGTCATCATCGTCATGATCGAAGACGACGAAGGACATGCGCGTTTGATCGAAAAGAATATCCGTCGAGCCGGCGTCAACAATGAGATCGTCCCGTTCACGACCGGCGCCGAAGCCCTGACTTATTTGCTTGGGCGAGACGGCTCTGGAGAGGCGAGCGCCGGACGGCATTTGCTGGTGCTGCTCGATCTCAACCTCCCCGACATGACGGGTATCGATATCCTCAAAAAGCTGAAGGACAATGAGCATACCCGTCGTTCCCCCGTGGTCGTGTTGACGACAACCGACGACAGCCGCGAAATCCAGCGCTGCTACGATCTCGGCGCGAATGTCTATATCACCAAGCCCGTGGACTATGACGGGTTCTCCAACGCGATCCGACAACTCGGCCTGTTCTTCGCCGTCATGCAAGTTCCGGAGACGGATTAGCATGGAGCGAAGTCCGACAATTCTGTACGTTGACGATGACGAGGCGCTGGTGCGGCTGATCCAGCGCGGTCTCAGTCGGCGCGGCTATGGCGTGGAGGGGGCGACTACCATCGAGGACGGCTTGGCGCGGCTCGCGAAGGGCGATATCGATGTGGTCGCGCTCGATCATTTTCTCGCCACCGGCACGGGAATGGAATTTCTGGCGGCGATGGCGACGACGCCGTCTCGGCCGCCGGTCGTCTATGTAACCGCGGCGGACGACATCACGGTGGCGGTCGAAGCGCTCAAGGCCGGCGCCGCCGATTACGTCCCTAAAGTGGTGGGCGAGGACTTCCTCGAGCTTTTGCGCCGCGCAATGGATCAGGCGCTGAGAGTGGGTCGCTTACAGCGGGAGCGGGAGCGCGCCGAGCGTGAGACTCGTGAAGCGCTTGAATTGGCGGAGGCTCGTCTCCATGAGATGAACCACCGGGTCGCGAACAGCCTTACCCTGGTCTCCGCCATGGTGCGGATGCAGGCGAGCCGCATGACCGATCGGACTGCTGTCGCGGCTCTGTCGCAAGTGGAGGCGCGGATCGCGGCGATCGGCGGCGTCCACCGCCTTCTCTACACGTCGGGCGACGTAAAGTCTGTCGACATGCATAATTATGTTACCCGTCTCATCACCGAGTTGGATGAGACGAGCCGCCGCCCGGGCCTTTCGATCACGGCGGAAATTCCGGACAATATCAAAATATCGACGGATAAGGCCGTCTCGGTCGGCGTGCTGGTCACCGAACTGGTCACCAACGCCGTCAAATATGCTTATCCGGAAGCCGGCGGCGAAATTCGCGTTCGGCTTCGCCCCGTCGCCGAGCGGAGGATCGAGCTCGCCGTGGAGGATGATGGGGTCGGCTGGAACGGCGCTGCTTTGGCGAAAGGCACCGGAATTGGCAGCCGCCTCATCGCGGCAATGGCGATGAGCCTCGGCGCCACCGTCCGATATGGCGACGGACCGGGATGCAGCGTGATGACGGCGTTCGACATCTAAGCGATCGAACGCCGCAGGAATTCGACGGGTGCGCGCAAACGCTACGCGCCTTTGCCGAAGACGATGAGCTCCGCCGCTTCGCAGACGCTTGAGGAGCCCAATCTTGCCCCGGCCCGAGCACGGCAATTTTCCTGGTCGTTCCTCTTCTCCCCTGACGCTGCGTTTTTCCGCGCTTTGATTGCTCAACGTCTCAGCTTGCGACGGATTCAATCGCATTCTGCGCTGCAAGCTTCGAATAGAGTTCGTTCGCGCGTGTGAGATGCCTCTCGATGGCGGCCGCCGCCTTGTTTTCGTCGCCAGTGGCGATCGCGCGATAGATCGATTCATGTTCCTGGATCGTCAGCGAGTCGGCGCCGCGCACCGAGACGACCTCGACCCGGAAACGCGCCAGCCAGGCGAGCATTGCGCGGGTGACCGAGGCGATCATGGCATTGCCGGCGATCTCGGCGATCGCGCCGTGAAAAGCCATGTCGGCGGCGATGAAAGCCGACCGCTTTCCTCGCGCGGCGACCAGGGCGCGATGACATTCCGCCAAGCGATCGATGTCGGCGGATGTGGCTCGCTGCGTCGCCCGCCGCACCAAGCCAACCTCCAGCATCAAGCGCGCTTCCTTCAGCTCGTCGAGGCCGTTCGGATTGGTGGCGAGCATCAGCACGAAGCCGTTCGTCATCTGCTCCATGATGGCGTCCGTCGTCGGAGCGACGACGCGGGCGCGCTCGCCATGCGAGATGCGCAACAGCCCCATTTGCCGCAAGGCGTGCATCGCTTCGCGAATTGCCGGCCGGCCAACGCTGTAGCGCTGCATCAACTCGCGTTCGGACGGCAGGAGCGAGCCTGGGCGAAATTCAGTCGCCATGCCGGAAACCAGGCGATCCAGCACCTCCTGATAAAGCTTGCGGCGCTTGATCGGTTCTCCAGTCGCCATCAGCTCCTCCTGCGAGCGTGACCTCGATTCACACCGCTCGCTCTCTTGACAAACTGGTATGATGACATCATTACTTTTGTCAACCAAACAAAATCGCGGCGCGCATCCTGGAAGGGCGCGACTCGTTCGTTAGCAAGGGAGGAAAGGATGACACTCAATCGGCGCGAATTTACTGTCCGAACGCTTGTCAGCTTGGCGGCGCTGTCCGGCATGACCGTCGCTGTGCGCGCGGAGGACTCGAAGACGATCGCGGTCCTTTTTGACGGCCTTTATTCCGAATTCTGGGTTGCTGGTATAAAGATAATCAAGGCCGACCTCGAAAAGCGCGGCTTCAAGATCATGGAGGCGATCTCCGACAAGGACGACAACAAGCAATTCGAGCAAGTCAAGGCGGCGATCGCGCAAAAGGTCGACGGCATCATTATCGTTCAGACCGACTCGAATGCGGTGATACCCGCAATACGGGCCGCCAACGCCGCCAATATTCCGATGGTTCATTTCAACCGACCGCCGGCGAAGAGCGATGCGCATTCCGTGGCCATTCAGGCCGACAATCAGAAAATCGCGCGCGACGCCGTGCTCTACTCCTGCGGCGTCGCCAAAGCATCCGGCAAGAAGCACAAGGCGGCGATCCTCATCGGCAATCTGGGCGATCCGAACGCGATTCAGCGCCGCGACGGTTTCGACGAAGCGGTCGGCCAATTCAAGGACGTGATCGAGGTCGTTTCGCGCATTCCAACGGAATGGAACGCGGACAAAGCCTTTGCCGGACTGACCAACGCCCTGCAGGCCAATCCCGATATTTCGTTCCTTTTCACCTCGTCCGATTTCATGATCCCGCAAATTCAGCAAGCTTTGGAGGCTGCGGACAAGTGGGCGCCGATCGGTGACGAGCGCCATATTATCTTCACCGGCTTCGACGGGTTTCCCGCCGCCTATCAACTCCTGAAGGATAAATACATGGAGGCGTGCGGGGTGCAGAATCTCTTCTACGAGACGACCCTCGCCATCAACGCCATCCTCGATCTCAGGGCTGGCAAGAAGGTCGACAGTTTGTTGATCGATCCTGGTTTCGCTATTACTCAGGCAAATCTCGATCAGAAGAAAGACGAGATGTGGGGCTATACGCTTTGGAAGGAAACGCACAAGGGCTGAATCCGCGCCTCGCCGTCGGACGAGGAGTTCCCGTCCGACCGCCCCTCGAAACTTCTAAGAGATTGACGCTGTCAGCACGATGACGGGAGCAAATTCGCAAGTCGGAGTCGGGCTGCGAAAGGCGGCAGAGCCGGCTCCAGGAACCGCGCTTCCGTTTCGCGTGCTTCGCTCCGAACATTTCACGCTTTTTTTGTGCGCCGTTTATGCGGCGCTGGCTTGGCCGTTCGTGCCGGTCCTGTTCAGCGCGGAAGTGGCGGGCGACATCGTCGCCAACATGATGCCGCTGATGGTCCTCGCAGCAGGACAAACGTTCGTGCTCATCGTCGCCGGCATCGATCTCTCGGTGACCTCGGTGGTCGCGCTTTCGGCCGTGATCGGGGCGTCGATCATGACCAATTCCGGCGGCTACGCGCCCGGCAACGCCGGCGTTCCCGTCGCCATTCTCGCGATGCTCGCGGTCGGATGCATTGTCGGGCTGTTGAACGGGATTTCGATCACCGCCATCAACATGCCGCCCTTTCTGGTGACGCTCGCCACCCGGATGTTTTTTTCCGGCTTCGCCATTTGGTACACGACGTTCCATACCACCTCCTCGTCCATCTCCGATCTGCCTGGGGCCTTCAACGCCATTGCCGGCGGCTTCATATTGCGCGTCCCGATCGCCGGCACGGTGATGAGCCTCCCGGTGCTCCCGGTGGTCATCGCCATCTCCGCCACCATCGCCGCCCATATCGTCCTCTCCCGCTCGCGGCTGGGCCGGGAACTGTATGCGGTCGGCGCGAACCGCGCCGCCGCTCGCGTCTCCGGCATCAACGTGAATCGCGCGATTCTGCTGGCCTTTGTGATCAGCGGCCTCTCCGGAGCGCTTGCCGGCGTCCTGCTTTCCTCACGACTGCAGACGGGGACGCCGATACTCGGCGAAAACATGCTGCTCGACATTATTGGAGCGGCGGTGATCGGCGGCACCAGCCTGTTTGGCGGCCGCGGCAAAATTTCGGGGACGGCCTCGGGCGTCCTTTTCCTCGTTTTGCTCGATACGACGCTGCGGCTCCGCGGCGCGTCGCTTTTTCTCATCTACATCACGAAAGGCGCGGTCATTCTGGTCGCCGCCACCTTGGACGTTCTCCGCAACCGCGGGCGCGCGGGCGCCGACCGATGACCGAGCCTGTCCTCGCAGCGCGCGGCCTGGTGAAGAGCTTTTTCGGCGTGCGGGTCCTTCATGGCGTCGATTTCGAGGTGGCGCCCGGCGAGGCGCTGGGCTTGGTCGGGGAGAACGGCTCCGGGAAATCGACCAGCATGAATATTCTCGGCGGCGTCCATGCCCCCGACAGCGGCGCGATGACGCTCGGCGGCCAGCCCTATGCCCCCGAAAATCCCCGCGCCGCCACCGCCGCCGGGATAGCGTTCATCCATCAGGAGCTGAATCTTTTCCCGAACCTCTCGATCGAGGAGAATATTTTCATCTCCGATCTGCCGCGGCGAAATCGACTCCCCTTTCTCGACCGCCGGCGAATCCGCAAGGAAACCGAACGCCTGCTCGCCGACATCGACCTCGATTTGCGGCCAAGCGCGCCGGTGAGCCAATTGTCGCAAGGAGAAATAGAACTCGTCGAAATCGCCAAGGCTCTCTCCGTCAGCGCGCGCGTTATGATCTTCGATGAGCCGACGACTTCGCTCACTCAGCACGAAACCGAGCGGCTCTTCGCGCTGATCGAAAAGCTGAAAGCGCGCGGGATCGGCATCATTTACATCAGCCATACGATCGAGGACGTCCGTCGGATTTGCGAGCGCGTGACGGTGCTGCGCGACGGTCACATCGTCGGCGGCGGCCGCGTGGAGTCGTTCAGCGTCGCCGACATCATCGCTTTGATGGTCGGTCGGCCGATCGGCACGATTTTCCCCGAACGCCGGCGGACCACGACGGATCATATCGCCTTGGCGGTCGAAGGGCTCACTCAGCCAGGCGTCGCCGAGGACATCACGCTCGCGGTGCATGCGGGCGAGGTGGTCGGCCTGGCCGGCTTGATGGGCTCCGGCCGTTCCGAGCTCGCGCGGATGATTTTCGGTCTTGATTCATTCGCCCGCGGGGCCGTCTCCATCTGCGGCGTCCGTCTCGACCCGCCGACGCCGCGCAAAGCGATCGAGGCCGGCGCGGCCTTCCTCACCGAGGACCGCCGCAGCGAAGGCTTGGTCATGGATTTTTCCATCCGCGACAACCTCGTTCTGGCCTCGCAGCAATCCTTTTCGAACTGGCTTGGATTGATTTCTGCGTCCGCGGCGACGGAAGCGGCGGCCGAAATCGGGCGGCGGGTGCACCTCTCCACCGATCTGATCGTCCAAACCCTTGTCAAGCATCTCTCTGGCGGCAATCAGCAGAAGGTGGTGCTCGGCAAGTGGCTGATGCGCGCGCCGCGCCTCTTCATCCTCGACGAGCCGACGCGCGGCATCGACGTTGGAGCCAAGCAGGAGGTCTACCGCATCATCAATGCGCTCGTCGAGGCGGGCAGCGCCGTGCTCTTGATCTCGTCTGAAATCGAGGAACTTGTAGGCCTTTCCGACCGCATCCTTACGATCTCGCGGGGCGCGCTGACGGGCGCCTTCGCGCGCGGAAGCTTCGATCGAGAAGCAATCATGGCCGCGGCGACCGAGGCCTAGAGGGGACGCGCCGTTCATGAAACGCAAGCTCACTCTCGTCTTGTTGCGCATCGCGCCGCTTCTGCTCTTCGCCGCTATCGTCATCGGCTTCAGTCTCGCCAACGATCGTTATCTCAGCATCGCCAATTTCCGGAACATCCTGATCCAAGCCTCGCCGATCGCAATTCTCGCCATCGGGATGACCTTCGTCTTGCTGATCGCCGAGATCGATCTTTCGGTCGGCGCGGTGATGTATTTGCTGATGAGCTTTGTGGCGATCTACCTGGAGCCGGCGCCAAATTTCGGACTGACCGGCCTCGGCTGGCCTTGGCCGACGAGCCTCGTCTTCGTCCTCCTCGCCGGCGCCGCGTTCGGCCTGATGCATGGCCTGCTCGTCAGCCGAATCGGTCTTGCTTCTTTCATCGCGACGCTCGCCACGCTGTTTATCATCCGCGGCTGTGCGATGTTTCTGAGCAACACCCGGACCTTGCAGTTTTCGCGCGACATCAGGGCGCTGAACCGATGGGAGCTTTTCGCGATCTCGCCCGGCGGCGGCAGGGGTTCAGGAATTCCGTTTGCAATCTTTACTCTTCTGATCGTACTGGCTTTCGCCTATGCGCTTTTGAGCCACACGCCATTCGGGCGACATATCTACGCCGTCGGCGCGGATCGCGACGCGGCGAGGAAAGCGGGTCTGCCGGTCGGCCCCATTGTTGTCGCGTGCTTCGTCCTTTGCGGAATGTGCGCCGGGTTGGGCGGCTTCGTCGCCGCGACCCAGCAGGGCGCCGTCGGCCCCAATTTTGGCCTGCAGGTCGAGTTCCAGGTCATCGCCGCCGCCGTCCTCGGCGGCGTCTCGCTTTTCGGCGGGCGCGGCGCCGTCTGGGGGCCCCTTTTCGGTTCGGTCTTCATCAGGGCGACAATTGCCGGACTCACCTTCATGAACGCCGACCCTTATCTCTATCCCCTCGTTACGGCCGCGATCATCTTCGTCGCCGTGGCCGTGGACGGGCTGCGCACCCGTATGATCGACCGCATGAATCGGCGTACGATTCGGCCGCTGGAAAAACGGGCCGCATGACCGCCATTTCGGTTTCGACCGTCATATTTGACGGACATCCGATCGAGACCGCTCTCGATGAACTCGCGGTCCTCTGGGTTAGACTCGTCGAGCCCGCTTATATTCACGGCTACATGGACTTCGACGAGAGCGCCTTCAGCGACGGCGCCGCCCGGACGGCGCCGCCGGCGCGGCGCTAATCGCAAGAATCGGCTCGAAACGGCTGCGCCTCAACTATGATTGCGCGAATGTCCTGAGTACAGCGAGGGGCGCCTACGCCCCGAGGACGATATCGGCGCCGCATCGCCGGCAATGGCGCATGTCCACGTCAAGGACTTGCGCCGCACCACGGCGGCTGGGCCTACGCGCCACTCGGCGAGGGCGAGGTGGCGCTTGATCTCCTCGCCGG
>DATGLU010000379.1:0-7980 GCA_035294045.1 Roseiarcus sp.
CGCGCAGGTTCAGCCGGTAGACGAACGGCGTCAGCTTGCCCGGCTGGACCAGCGGCGAGTTCGGCCGCAAAACCCGCGCCACGCTTTCCGGCTCGAAGCGGAACAGGAACACGCCTTCCGGATCGGCGCGGTAATCGAGCAGGCCGGCCGCCTTGGCGATCGCCTGGTTGAGGTTGATCCCCTCCGCGTCGAACGGAATCTCCGCATTGCGCCCGGTCGCGCCATAGGCGATGAACGTCTGAGGATCGCGCACCACCGTGATCACGTCGCCCGGCTGCACATAGATGTCCTCGCGGTGGTCGGCGACCACCCGGCTCAGCGCCACCCGCGCCGTGCGCTTGCCGCGGGTCAGCTCGATGAAGGTCTCGCTGACCGGCGCCTTGACCCCGCCGGCTTCCGCGATCACGTCGAGAATGCGGTCGCCCTTGACCGAGAGCGGCACCCTGGCCCCTTGCACCACCTCGCCGAGCACGCTCGCCGTATTGGCCGGCGAGCGCGTCACGTCGACCAGGACCTGCGGCTGGATCGCCTTGCCCTCCAAGGCCTGCTCGACCGCCGCCTGCACCTCTTTCGGCGTGTGGCCGGCGACATGGACCTGGCCGGCATAGGGCACGGTGATCATGCCGTCGCGGTCGACGATTTGCGGCGGGATGGTCGCGCTTTTCGAGCCGGTCGAGAATTTGTCGGTGACCAGGGGCGCCGAGAACAGGCCGCCCGCCGCCGCCTCCCAGATCGTCACCGTCACCTGGTCGCCGACCCCGATGCGCAATTGGCTCGACGGCCGGTAATCGCCGAAACTGGCGATCGTCTTGTCCGCCCGCCGCCCGGCCAGGACCTGGGCGACGTTCATGTCGAGATCGACAAGCTCGAAGCGCTGGACCGGGGCGGAGCGCTCGGAAACGATGTCGGAGGCCGACGGCCCCTCGGTCGGCACCGACGCGCAGCCCGAAACCGCCAAGGCAAGGGCCAGGGCCGGCGCATAGATGATCCGCATCGTGATGGCCCGCCCTCCAACGCAACAAGGGCCATTAGCAGCCTGCGCCGTTAATTTCCATTGAAGCCGCTCAAAACCGAACCATTTCAAAGCCCCCGTGGCCGCCAAGCCACAGCCGGACGACGCCCATGCGCGCAGGAATTTCAATGTTCGATCGAGCCCCTGATGTTTTATCGGATCAGGTCTAGCGAAAAATGCGGCGTCACGACGGCAATTGACCGACGCGTCTGGTCAAAAAGCGATGGCGATGTCGAGGACCTTGCCCCGCCGCGAAACTTCCGCCCGCATTTCTCCCGCGCCAGACGCGGCGCTCAGGGCGGCGGCCAAGTCGGCTTCGCGATTGACCGGGCGTCCATCGATCGCCAGAAGCACGTCGCCTTTGCGCAAGCCCGCCCGCTCGGCCAGTCCGCCGGGCACGAGGCCGACCACGACCATGCCGCGATCCTTATCGAGCAGCAGCACGCCCTTGGCGCCGGGCGGCACCGGCGCGACGAAGATTCCAAGCGACTTGCGCGACCGCTCCTCGGCGAGGGAGGTCGGCGCCGCGCGCGCCGCCTCGATCGACAAGAGGAGGTCCGCGGCGCCGATCGCCGCGATCAGCGCGGCGCCCAAAACGATTCTGATCATCTCCATCGCTTGCATCGCGCGCGCCGCCGGCGCCTCTTGGCGAATCAGACGCCGTTGATTTTACCGCAACGCGGCGCGACGAGCGTCCGACTTGAAGCGCGGCGGAGATCGCGCGAGACAGCGCCATGGCCGAATCCAGCCCGCAACCCGCTTACGACGCGAAAGGCGAAGCCAAAGCCCTGTTGCGCACGGCGCGCGAGGCGGCTTTGGCGACGCGCGACCGCGCCAGCGGCGCGCCCTTCGTCACGCTGGTCGGCGTCGCCAGCGACCATTCGGGCGCGCCTTTGCTGCTGCTCTCGACTCTTTCCAGCCACACCAAGAACCTTGCCGCGGCGCCCGGCGCTTCGCTGCTCCTGGCCGCGCCCTATCGGCGCGGCGATCCGCTCAACCGTCCGCGCCTCACTCTGGTCGGCGCGCTGACGCCGACCGACGATCCCAAAGCCAGAGCGCGCTATCTCGCCCGCAATCCCAAGGCCAAGCTCTATGCCGGCTTCGCCGATTTTTCGATGTTCCGGTTCGAGACCTCGGCCGTGCATTTCAACGGCGGCTTCGGCAAAGCCGCGCCGCTCGCGCCCGCCGACATCGCGACCGACCTTGCCGGCGCGGAGGCGTTGCTGAGCGAGGAAGAGGCGCTGCTGAACGCGGTGAACAAGCGCGGGCCGGCTTTTCTGTCGCCATTGGCCGGCCGAAACGCGCGTTGGCGAGCGATAGGACTCGACCCGGAGGGATTGGACCTCGCAGCCGGCGCATCAGCGGCGCGGGTTTCTTTTGCAACGCCGGCCCCGACGCCCGCCGCTTGGCTGAAGGCGCTCGATGCGCGCGTCAAAGGCGCTGGGCCTATGACATAGGACCCGCGCCGCCGCAGGACGGAAGCGGGCCTAGCGGGAGAGCGCTCTCCAAAGCGTCACGCCGGCTAAGCCAGAAGCATTGTTCTCTGCCCTTGCTCTGCGAGCAGAGCGACAGCCTGCTTGTCGAAAGATGCGAACGTCTCGCCGCCAAGCCAGCGCCCCTCATACGCGATCAAGCCGTCTGCAAAATCTCCGCCCGCATCAAGCATCGCCAATCCTGCTTCCACCGCGACGCGATCGACCACGAGATTCGCTGCGCTCAGCAGTGCTCCGATCGCAGCGGCGACGTCGCGCTGACCAAATCCGTAGACCCTGCGGAGCACCCAGGCGAACTCGCACAGACACGGCGATGGCACGGCGATGACCTCAGCATCTTTAAGAAGCTTTGCCGCTGCTTGCGCCTGCTTTTCATCGTCGCGCACCACGGCCCGGACGAGGACGTTGGTATCGGCGATGATTTTCACTTCTGCCCAGCCCAGCCGGCCGCCGTCGCCTCGTTGATCTCCTCAACGGTTGCTCTTTTTCGCGATTTGCCAGCAAGCAGACCCAAAAAGTCCTCGATCGTTCCGACAGGACGCGCAGCTCGAAGAACGACACGACCATCCGGCAGCTTATCCAAGTCGATTTTCTCCCCGGGCCGAATGCCGAGATGCTGCAACACGTCCTTGCGGAAGGTGACTTGTCCGCGCGCGGTCACTGTTAACGTCGTCGTCATAGCCTAACCTCGATCGATCCAATGTAATGCAGAATTGCATTATCTTCAAGCCGCCATCAATCCGTCGCCAAATCGAGCCGCGGCAGCCCCTCGCGATCCTCGACCTCAACGATCCAGAGATCCGGATCGAAGTTGATCTCGCGCGCGAGGCGCCGCTCGATTTCGGCGGGGTCGATCCATTCCTCCTTGTGCGCGCGCCGCCAGAGGCGCTCGACCCCTTGCTCGGCCATTTCGGCCAATTCGCTCTGCGGCGCCGGCGCATAGAGGGCGGCGCGGCCGTCGAGCCGGTCGAGCTTGACGAAGATCGCGCCGGCTTCCGCCGCGCCGCGGCGGCGCAGCACCGCATAGGCGCCGTCGACGGCGCAGCGGCGAATATAGGCCGCGACCCAGATGTCGGCGCGCAGGCGCATAAAAAATTCTACGATGCGCAGGCTCTGAATTGAAGGCGGCTCGCCGGTCCTACCGCGCGGCCTCGCTGGCGGCGGTCAATTGGCGGACCAGCTTCGGCGTGATCTCGCCAAGCGGGATCAGGCCATGCGCGCGCTCGAATTGCTGAATGGCCTGGCGGGTCGAAGCGCCGTCGACGCCGTCGGCCTTGATCGCGAAACCGAGCTTGATCAGCGCGTTCTGGGCGGCGAGCGTCAGGCGCTTGGCCTCGGCGCTCTCCTTGCCGCCCGGCTCGGCGCGCAGCAAATCGCGAATGGGATCGCCGCCGCGCGGCGGCGCGGCCGTCGATTCGATCAGCGCGCCGAGATCGGCGGGCCGCGCCGGCGGCGCCGGGGCGGTTTCGGCGGGCGCGACGGCTTGCGCCGGCGGGGCGGCGGGCGCCGGGGCCTTGGCCGGCGCGGTCGAGACGGGCGGCGCGATGACGGCGAAGCGATGGGTTTTTTGCAAGAACAGCGCGTTGATGACGATGCCGGTCATGATCGCGGCGAAGGCGGCGCCGGCAATCGTGCGCGACGGGCGCGCCGCCAGGCGTCGGACGATCGCTTGCGCGAGAGACCGGCGCTCGCTGCGCTGGCCGCGCGCCGGCCGCGACAGGACTGAATCGTGATGCGAGCGGGCGAGCGCCTCAGGCAATTTTCTTGTCTTTCATCATCGGGTGAAAGGTCGACGAAGCGTTCGCCTCGAGCCGCGCCGGCGGCGCGTCGCTGCGCGCCGTCGGCCGGCAATCGAGCGGCAGCTTAACGATCACCCGGGTGCCCTTGCCGGCGGCACTTTCCAGCGCCACCGAGCCGCCATGCAGGCCGACCAGGCCGCGCACCACCGAAAGGCCAAGGCCGGTGCCCTCGAACAGCCGGTCGGCGTCGGAGCGCACCTGGAAGAAGCGGTCGCCGAGCCGCGAGAGATGGCCTTGCGCGATGCCGATGCCGGTATCCTCGACATAGAGCGTCAGCATCGTCCCGTCGGATTGAGCGCCGATCGTCACGCGGCCCTCGGGCAGCGTGAATTTGACGGCGTTGGACAAGAGATTGAGCACGATTTGCCGGCAGGCGCGCTTATCGGCGATGAGCTCGCTCGGACAATCGATCGGCGCGCGCACCAGCGAGACCCGGCCCTTGTCGGCCTTGAGCCGCACCATATCGCAGCAGGCGCCGATCAAGGCGGCGATGTCGAAAGGCTCGGGCAGAAGCTCGAATTGGCCGGCTTCGATTTTCGACGCGTCGAGCACGAGATTAACCACCGAGAGCAGGTGCTCGGCGGAATTGTGAATGATGCCGGCATATTCGAGCTGGCGCGCCGGATCGCGCGGCTTGAGGTCTGGACTCGCCAGAATCTCCGAAAAGCCGATGATCGCGTTGAGCGGCGTGCGCAATTCATGGCTGACATTGGCGAGCAGGCGATCCTTCCAGGAGTTGGCGACTTCCGCCTCGGCGCGGGCCGCTTCGAGCGCCGCCTCATAGGCTTTGGCGGTGCTGATGTCGCGCGCCACCGAGATCACCGCCGCGCCGTCGACGTCGCACGGGCCGGCCGCGCCGGCGAAGCGCCGCGCCCGCATTTCGACCCAGGCGAAGACCGGCTCGTCGCCGCCGCCGACCCGCAGCCGCAATGTCGTCGCCACCGCGCCGTCGCGCTGCTGGGCGTCGTCGAGCGTCTGCAGGAAAGCCGGCCGGTCGGCGACATGGACGCGCTCGAAAAAGCCCCGGCCGAGCAGATCGTGCGGCGGCGTCTGGAACAACGGCTCGGCGGCGGCGCTCGCGGAGATCACCGCGCCGCTCTGGTCGTGGCGCAGGACGAGATCGCCGATCGCGTCGGCGAGGACGCGGTAATTCTCGTTGTGGTCCGCTTCGAGATCGGCGCGCCTGCGGTGCAGCGCGAGCGCGGCGAAAGAAAGGACGAGGCCGTAGAGAGCGGCGGGCGCGGCAAGGGCGGCGGCGGCCGGCCCGGGCAAGGCGCCGCCGGCCGAGATCAAGCCCCAATATTCGGCGCCGACGAGACCCGCCAGCAGCGTCGCGACGAA
Source organism: Roseiarcus sp. (assembly GCA_035294045.1). Taxonomy (GTDB): domain Bacteria; phylum Pseudomonadota; class Alphaproteobacteria; order Rhizobiales; family Beijerinckiaceae; genus Roseiarcus. The sequence goes on from DATGLU010000379.1 coordinate 5,646, forward strand.
GAAGCAGGCGGCGACGAGAAGCGCCGCCGAGCCCGACGCCGCGGCTTCGAGCGGCGCCAACAAAAGCCAAGCGAAGATCAGGTCATGCGAGCCGCGGGCGCCAAGCGCGACGATCGCCGCGACAATCAGCAAAGACGCGAGCGAGACGCTCTGCGCCTCGACGGTCTTGCCGGTTCGCGCCACATGGATGATCGCGGCGAGCGGCAGAATCAGCCAGACCACGGCGCAAATCGCCCAGACGCCGGGCGCGCCGAAAGCGGCGAGATAAATCGGCGTCAGGATCAGCGCCGCGATCGAGGCGGCGAGCCGCGCATAGATGAAAGAGACCTCGCTGGCGCGCTGAGCGTTCAGACGCGGCAAGGCCGAGAATCGTCGCGACAAGAGGTCGATGAATGAGGTCAATCCGCCGCTCCGGGGCCGCTTCGAGGCGGCCGCTGCCGACGATCCCAAGCCAGGCTTAAATGAACGCTAAGGAAGGCCGCGAGGCGAGGCGGACACGGCGTCGAGGCGCTGCTTCTCGACGCTTGCTTGGCGCCATGGTTGAAAAAGCGTTTCCGCCAAGCAGGAAAGCTTACGGATCGGTTAATCGCGGCCGCCGAATGCGCCGCAAAATCTCGACGGGGTTTTTGCAAGCCCCGGCTATCCTCCAGCGCTCCGGAGACGAAAGCCGGAGCAGCCGGTTTGCGGCGTTTGACCCATGATGTTCCTGTTGCGATCGGCCTTCTGGCTCTGCCTCGTCTTCTCCTGGATGCCTTCGGAGCGAACCGAAATGGCGCGCGTCCTCGACGACGCCAAGACCAGTCTCGCCGATCATGCCGAGGCGGCGGCGAAAGCCGGCTGCGCCGGCTCGGCGGCCGCCTGCGGCGCGGTTCTCCTGACTACGGACCGGTTGGCGGCGACGCCGGCCGCGCGAGCCGCGCCGAAAGCCGGCAAGGACGCCAAGCCCGCCGCGAAGGACCTCCGTCCCTCCGCCAATTCCCTGACCGCGTCCGATCGCGCCCCGCGCTGGCGCGGACGCCCGGTCAAATCCGGGGCTTGACCTTTTCGCCCCTTGAGGCGTTGACCTGGCTCGCTATCTAGGACGAGAGGGCTTAGTTTGCCCTCCGGCGGCCTTATCCGCCGCGCTGACGAGGCTTTCTTGGCCAGTATCGACGAGATCCGCAGCGATTTCTCCATCCTCGACGATTGGGAGGACCGTTATCGCTATGTCATTGATCTCGGACGGACATTGGAGCCGCTGAGCGAGGCGGCGCATAATGACGCCAACAAGGTGCGCGGCTGCGTCAGCCAGGTTTGGCTGGAAATGATCAGGGCGCCCGGGCCGGACGGCGAGCCCGTTCTCGTCTTTCGCGGCGACAGCGATTCCCATCTCGTGCGCGGCCTCGTCGCCATCGCCATTGCGCTCTTTTCCGGCCGCACGGCGCGGAAAATTCTCGCCACCGACGCGCTCGCGCTGTTCCGCGAGCTCGGACTCGAACAGCATCTGACGCCGCAACGCTCGAACGGCGTGCGGGCGATGATCGAGCGCATCCGCGCCGACGCCGCCGCGGCCGTGCAATCGGCGTGAGCGGCGGCTATTTGCCGGCCGACGGAATCGCCGGCAGGCTCTTGATGTAAGCCGCGATCGCGGCGATGTCGTCCTTCGGCAATTGGCTGAGATTGCGCACCACCGGCGCCATGTCGCCGCCGAGCGAATCGCCGTCCGGCGTCAATCCGAGCGACAGCGCCGTTTCGATATCCGATTGAGACCATTTCGCCAGCGCGCCGCCTTGCGTGATGTTCGGGACTTTGTGCTTGCCGTCCGCGGTCAAGCCGCCGGCGAAGCGCTTCGAGGCGACGATGCCGCCGAATAGGTCGCGCGGCGAGTGGCATTCGGCGCAATGGCCGGGCCCTTCAACAAGATAATGGCCACGATTCCACGCCGCGCTCTTCGTCGGATCGTCGGCCGGAACGCCGCCTTTCAGGTACAATAATTTCCAAAACCCAAGGCCGCGGCGGATGTTGAAGGGAAAGGACAAACGATGAGGCGGCGCGCGGCCCTTAACCGGCGGCAGCGTGCGCAGATAAGACATCAGATCGCGAACATCTTCGAATTTCATATGGCTGTAGGACGTATAGGGCAAGGCGGGATAGAGATGCGCAGGTTCAGGCGAAACGCCGACAAGCAGCGCGTTGGCGAGGTCGACGACCTTCCATCCGCCGATTCCGTCTTGCGGATCGGGCGAGATGTTGGGCGGGAAAAACGAGCCGAACGGCGTCTTCAATTCGTAGCCGCCGCCTAGCTTCAGTGGGTCGCTCTGTCCCGGCGTCATGTGGCAGGATTCGCATCCGCCCG
>DATGLU010000380.1:0-6050 GCA_035294045.1 Roseiarcus sp.
TGGCAATGCGGCGCCTGCCCGGCTTGCGAAGGCGAGGTCTTCGTCGCCCGCCCCGATCTCGCCGGCGCGGCGTAATGTCTCCTCAGCGGCGTCGACTTCGCGCTGGCGGCTCCAGAGGGCCGCATAGAGGCCGCCCTTGGCAAGCAATTCCTCATGGCGGCCGCGCTCGGCGATAACGCCCTTGTCGAGAACCAGGATTTCGTCGGCGTGAATCACCGTCGACAGGCGGTGTGCGATAATCAACGTGGTGCGTCCCTTGGAGACGCGCTCGAGCGCCGCCTGGATTTCGCGCTCGGTGAAACTGTCGAGCGCCGACGTCGCCTCGTCCAAAACCAGGATCGGCGGCCCCTTCAGGATGGTCCGGGCGATGGCGACGCGCTGCTTCTCGCCGCCGGATAATTTCAGGCCGCGCTCGCCGACCTGCGCGTCGTAACCCTGCGGCAAGGAGCGAATGAAGGCATCGATCTGCGCGCTGGCGGCGGCGTCGGATACGTCCCGCTGGTCGGCGCCGTCGCGGCCATAGCCGATATTGTAGGCGATCGTGTCGTTGAACAGCACCGTGTCCTGCGGCACCATCCCGATCGCCGCGCGCAGCGATTTCTGGGTGACGAGCGCAATATCCTGGCCGTCGATCGTGATCCGGCCAGACGAGGGTTCGTAAAAGCGGAAGAGCAGGCGCGAGATCGTCGATTTGCCGGCCCCTGACGGGCCGACGATCGCGATCGTATGACCGGCCGGCGCCTCGAACGAGACGCCGCGGAGGATTTTGCGCTCCGGATCGTAGTTGAAATGCACGTCCTCGAACCGCACTGCGCCTTTCGGCGCCTGCAGCGGCTTGGCGTCCGGCGCGTCTTGGATCTCGGCATGCTCGGCGAGGATGCCGAACATCGCTTCGATGTCGACGATGGCCTGGCGCACTTCGCGATAAACCATGCCCATGAAATTCAGCGGCTGATAGAGCTGCAGCATCATCAGGTTGATCAGCGCGAAATCGCCGATCGTGTTACGGCCCGAGCGGATTCCGGAAACGCACATGAGAATGGCGACGACCAGGCCGGCGGTGAAGATGATCGCTTGGCCGGCATTGAGCACGGCGAGCGAGACATAGGTCTTCACGCTCATCCGTTCGTAGCGAACCATGGACTTGTCGTAGCGGGCGGCCTCCCGGGCCTCGGCGCCGAAATATTTGACGGTCTCGTAATTGAGCAGGCTGTCGATCGCCTTGGTGTTGGCGTCGGTATCGCTTTCGTTCATCGAGCGGCGGATCGCGATCCGCCAGTTCGTCGCGATGGTGGTGTAGGTCATGTAGGCGGCGATCATCGCCGAGACGGCGACCACGTAGCGCCAATCGAACGAAATCAGGAAGGCGGCGATGACGAAGACGAACTCGACGATCGTCGGGACCGCCGTCAGCATCGACGTCCGGATGATCGTCTCGATCGCGGCGCGGCCGCGCTCAAGCACGCGGGTCAGGCCGCCGGTCTTGCGCTCCAGATGAAAGCGCAAGGAGAGCGAATGGAGATGGACGAAGACCTGGACGGCGAGACGGCGCACCGCGTTCATCGCCACGGCGGCGAACAGGGCGTCGCGCCCTTGGGTGAACAGCGACATCAGCACCCGGAGGACGCCATAGGCGACCGTCAAGGCGATGACGCCAGTCAGCATTTTCGGCAGCGGGATTTTGTCGATGGCGGTCTCACCGACCAAAGCGTCGGTCGCCCATTTGAAGGCGTAGGGAACGGCGATCGTCACGACCTTGGCGGCGATCATCAGCGCGATCGCCAGGACCACCCGCAATTTCAAATCCGCCCGGTCCTTGGGCCAAATATAGGGCCACAATTGGCGGGCGGTTGACGCCAGCGTCGCGCGGGGGCGCGGCGCGGGCTGGAAATTCGCGGTCTTGAACTGCAGCATTTCGGCTCGCGGCTGAGGCTTCGATCCGGCAATATAGGGCGCTCGCCTCCTCGGCGCATCCCCATCGCCCCCGTTCGCCCAGGCAAAACGCGAACAGCGACAATATTGATTTGGCGGCCTGCCGAAATCTCGGCGCGGCGGCGTGTACTCAAGTAAGCGCCGGCCCGACTGCGACCGCCAAGGAAAGATCAAGCACGGTCAAGAAGACTATAAAAGCTCCTCTATATTGTTCTTGCCGCCGCCATTCCTCGCGCCTATAGATTCTTCCGCGACCGTCCCGCGCGACTCATCGTCAAGCCTAGGTCGAGACCGCTCAATGAGGGGCAAAGCGCAATCTTGCCGTAAGCTCTTTCGCGCGCCGCAAGATTAGCGGTGGAGCAACAACGACATGACCGAGACGTTGAATTATATTGAACTCGCGGCTGAAATAGTTTCCGCCTATGTGTCTAATAATTCGGTGCCGGCAAGCGATCTTCCCGGGCTGCTGAGCGACGTTCATACCGCCTTGGTGCGCGTCTCCACCGGCGCGGCGATTGCGGCGCCGGAAACCGCCAAGCCCGCCGTGCCGCCGAAAAAGTCGATCACCAACGATTATATCGTTTGCCTCGAGGACGGCCGCAAATTCAAGTCGCTGAAGCGGCATTTGCGCACGCAATACAATATGTCGCCGGAAGAATATCGCGAGAAATGGAATCTTCCGCCCGACTATCCGATGGTCGCGCCCGCCTACGCCAAGGCGCGCTCGGCCTTGGCCAAGCAAATGGGGCTCGGCCAGCAGCGCCGCCGCCGCAAATAGGATTCCGGCTCAATCCGGCGTTTGACGCAGGGCGCGGCGCGCTTGACCTTTGGCCGGATGGCGCGCCACTAGGCCCATGGCGACGATTCGAAATGTCTGCGTTTATTGCGGCTCGAGCGCCGGCGCCGATCCACGTTTCGCCGCCGCGGCGGAGGCGCTCGGACGCGCTTTGGCGATGGCGGGAATCGGCCTCGTTTTTGGCGGCGGCGAAGACGGGCTGATGGGCCGCGTCGCGCATGCCGCTTTGGGCGCCGGCGGCCGCGTCGTCGGGGTCATTCCGAGCTTCCTGATCCGCAAGGAGCACGCGCTCAAAGAAGCGCAGGAGCTGATCGTCGTCGACAGCATGCATCAGCGCAAGCAGTTGATGTTCGAGCGCGCCGACGCGTTCGTCGCGCTGCCGGGCGGCGTCGGCACGCTCGAGGAGTTGGTCGAGCAGCTCACCTGGGCGCAATTGCTCCGCCACGCCAAGCCGGTGTTGATCGCCGATATTTTCGGATTCTGGCGTCCGCTTCTGTCGCTGTTCGCCCATATGCGCGAGCAGGGCTTCATCCGCAGCGGCTTCGAGCTGCGCTACCTTGTCGCGGAAAGGATCGAGGAGATCGTGCCGATGCTCGCCGCCGCCGCGGCGCGGCGAGGGCCGGAGACGGCCTCGCTTTCTGAGGCTTGACGGGCGCATCGGCGCGTCCCGCTGCGCGAAAATAGGCGCGGATCAACGTCCGGCGGACTTGGCCGCGGCCTCGACATGGCGCCATGATGACGAAGCGCCGGAGAATGCGCTTTGGGAGACGCCTTTTGGAGGGGCACATGACTCGCGTCAGTTTGAACGTCCTCGCGATCGCCGCGGTGGCGGCGATGATTCTGCCGACCAGCGCCGACGCGCAGACCGATTCCACGCCGGCGGCGCCCGCGGCCGCGGCCAGCGCGCCCGCGCCCGACGCGGCGGCGAAGCCCAAGCCGAAACGCCGGCCGATCGTCAGCGTCACCGTGACCAACGAGCGCAAAATCGGCCTCAAAGAACTGGACGCGGCGGGCGCCGGCGGACCCAAGACCAAGAAGGTCGTCGCCAATCTTGCGCCGGGCGGCAAAGCCGTCGTGAAGCTCGGCAAAGGCAAGGACTGCCTCTACGACTTCCACGCCATCTATGACGACGGCCAGTCGGCGGACATCACCTCGATCGATGTCTGCAAGGACAAGTCGCTCAATCTCGTCGAATGAAACGAAATTCGGCGCGTCGAAAGCAAAGGCCCGCCCGGTCGCCCGGGCGGGCCTTTCTCTCCGTGCCGCGGCCCGTGGCTACTTGGCCGCCGCCGCATAAAGCTCGGCGACGTAGTCCCAATTGACCAGGTTTTCGACGAAGGCCTTCAGATAGTCGGGCCGGCGATTGCGGTAATCGATATAGTAGGAGTGCTCCCAGACATCGACGCCGAGAATCGGACGGGCGCCGTGGACGAGCGGATTCTCGCCATTGGGCGTCTTCATGACGGCGATCTTGCCGTCCTTGACGGCGAGCCATGCCCAGCCCGAGCCGAACTGAGTGGCGCCGGCCTGGATGAATTCTTCCTTGGCCTTGTCGACCGAGCCAAGCGACGAGGCGATCGCCTTCTCCAATTCGCCGGGAATCTTGCCGCCCCCTTTCGGCTTCATCCATTTCCAGAAATGGATGTGGTTGTAGTGCTGGCCGGCATTGTTGAAGAGGCCGGCATTCTTGCCGTACGAGCCTTTGACGACCTCTTCGAGCGACTTGCCCTCCCATTCGGTGCCCTTGAGGAGATTGTTGCCGTTGTTGACATAGGCGAGGTGATGCTTGTCGTGGTGAAATTCGAGCGTTTCCTTCGACATGTACGGCGCAAGCGCGTCATGAGGATAAGGCAGATCGGGCAATGTGAAGGACATGAGCAAACTCCATCAATCTAAGCGGGACGAGGAGATCGGCGGCGAAAGGCCGCGTCGGCGCCGGCATTGTTAAACCCGCGGCGCGGCGCTCGCAACCGAGACCGGCTTGCGCCGCTCACGCGATCGTGAAACCGCAAGGCGAAGCGAAGGTTGCGCATTTTCCGGTCAAAAATTCGACAGCGCGGTCAGCGCGCCGCATCGGCCGTCCCGACGCGGGTGCGCTTGGCCATGCGCGGTCGCGCCGGCGCGCCGGAGGCGATCAACGCCTTGCGAAATTCGTCGCGCTTTTCATGAATCGACGCGATGACGTAGCCCATCGGCACGCCGATATCCACTAGAACCGCTTCGGAGAGCTGCAAGCTTGCTTCGACCGTTTCCGGCACCGCGTCGGTGACGCCGAAATCGTAAAGCGTTTTGGCGTGCTCGGCGTCGCGGGCGCGCGCCACGATGGTGAGGTCGGCGCGCAGCGCCCGCGCGGTCTCGACCACCGCCTCGTTGGCGCGTGGCGCATCCATCGTCACGACCAGGGCGCGCGCCGTCTCGATACCGCAACGCCTCAAGAAATCCGGCCGCGTCGCATCGCCGAAATAGATCGGCGCGCCCTCGGCGCGCGCTTTGGCGACCAGCTTGGCGTCGAAATCGACGGCAATAAAAGAAATTTGGTGCCGCGCGAGCATGTCGCCGACCAACGCGCCGACCCGACCGTAGCCGATGATGATGACCCGCGCGGCGCCGCCTTCCGGCGGAACCTCGAAGGTCTCGGCCGCGGCCCCGGAAGCCGCCTTGCTTTGCGCGACGCGTTCGCCGAGCCGGCCAAGGAGCGGGATCAGCAACATCGTCAGGGTGACGGCCACCAAGGCGGAGCGCCCAGCCTCCGCGGCGACCACGCCGCTGGCGATCGCCGCTCCGATCATGACAAAGGCGAATTCCCCGCCGGGACCGAGCAACAGCGCGACCTCGCGCGCGACCCGGGCCGGCGCCTTGAAAGCCCGCCCCAAACCGAGCACCGCCGCCGCCTTGATCGCGATCAGTCCGGCCGCGATCGCGACGATCCGGAACGGCGAAGCGGCGAAAAGCGAGAGATCGAGCCCGGCGCCGACCGAGACGAAGAACAGGCCGAGCAAGAGCCCCTGGAACGGCTCGATCGTCACCTCGATCTGCCGCCGGAACTCGGTCTCGGCGAGAAGCAGGCCGGCGATGAAAGCGCCGAGCGCCATGGAGAGGCCGCTCCACGCCGCGGCCAAGCCCGCGCCGATCACGACCAAAAGGCACACCGCCATGAAAAGCTCCGGGCTCTTGGTCAAGGCGACGGAGTGGAACAGGGGCCGCAGGACGAGCCGCCCGAGCACGATGAGGCCGAGCAAGGCGAGCGCCGCCGGAGCGAGCGTCCAAAGAAGATCGGCGCCGAATCCGTCGGTTGTGCCGCGAGCCAGCATCGTCGTCATGA
>DATGLU010000381.1:0-7783 GCA_035294045.1 Roseiarcus sp.
GTCGAGCTGCAAGATGGCCGCGCCTTCGCGCTGCAAAGAGGCGATAGTTTCGTCGTCTCGGATCATGGCGACTCGGCTCATCGCGTTCGGAGCGAGCGCGGCGCCTCGGTCTTCATTGCCGATTGATCGCCAAGGAATTGCCGATGTCCGCTTCCCCTGCCCGGCCGCTTCGCCGCTTGCCGGTCGAACCGCTCACCCGCGAGGCCTTTCGCCCATTCGGCGATCTGCTCGACGCTTCGGGGGCGCCCGACCATTCGGCCAATGGCGGGGCGGCTCAGGTCTTTCGCGAACGCGCCGCGCTTGATGTCGACGCCGAGGGCGGACGGCCTTGCATCAGCATCGTGCGCGCCGCGCCCAGTCGCTTGCCCCTGCAGATTCGCCTGATGGAGCGGCATCCGCTCGGCAGCCAGGCTTTCGCGCCGCTCGGCGCAGGGGCGTGGCTGATCGTCGCCGCGCCGGCCGGGCGGCTTGATCCGCGCGCGATCCGGGCGTTCGCGGCGGCGCCCAATCAGGGCGTCAACTACCGGCGGGGCGTCTGGCACCACCCGCTGATCGCGCTCGGCCAGATCAGCGACTTTCTTGTCATCGATCGCGCCGGGGACGGCGAAAACCTGACGATCGAATCCTTGGCCGAGCCGCTTGAAATCGTTCCCTTCGAATAGCGACCCGCGCTTTACGCGAGGCGCTCCTCACGGCCGCGCACGATCTGCGACAAGGTCACCGCAATGACGAGCGCGCCGCCATAGAAGAGATCCTGCACGAACGTGCTGACGCCGAGGATCGACAGCCCGGTTATTCCGGTGACCAGGAAATAGACGCTGATGATCGTGCCCCAGGGATTGAACCGGCCGGGATTGATGCTTGTCGCGCCGAGAAAGGCCGCCGCGAAGGCCGGCAGGAGGAAAGTCAGCCCGGAGCTCGGATCGGCCGCCGCCGTCGTGCCGACATAGAGAATCCCCGCGACCGCGCCCATCAGGCCGGAACAGACGAAACCGCCGAGCCGAACGCGATCGACGGCGATCCCGCTGAGGCGCGCCACGTCGCGGCCGCGGCCGACGAAGAGAAGCCGGCGGCCCAGAGCCGTATAGGAGAGCACGTACCAGAGAATGGCGCAGAGAATCAGCGCGTAATAGAAGCCGAGCGGAACGCCGAGAAAGCGATCGACGATCACCGCGTTGACCAGGCGGTCCGACACCCCGCTGATCGTCTGCTGGTCGCCGAGCCAAAGAGTGAGGCCATGCGCGAACGTGCCGACGCCCATCGTCACGATTAGCGAGTTCATCCGGAAATAGAGGACGAAAAACCCGTTGACGAGGCCGACCGCCAAGCCGGCCGCCAGCGCCGCGGCGATGGCGACGCCGATCGGCAGCCCATGATTGACGTTGAGAACCGCGAGGATGGTCGCGGCGAATGTGAGATTGCTCGCGATGGAAAGATCGTAGTCGCCGGCGGTCAGCGGAACGATCAGGCCGAGCGCGATGACGACGATGACCGATTGCGATCCGAGAATGGTGGCGAAATTCGACCAGGTGAGGAAGCTATCCGGCCTCAGCGCGCCGAACAGCGCGATTGTCGCCGCCCAGACGAGCAGAAGCGCGAGGCGCTCGAACCAATCTCCCCAAGTCTGGCGGGCCCGCGCCCCCTCGCCCGCCGCCCGCGTCTTGATCATCGTGCTCAACGCTGTTTTCCGCCGGTTCTTTCATTCAATCTTGTAGCACGCCTCGGCGATTGCCGGCTTGCTGATTTGCGCGCCGACGAGCTCCTGCGCCACACGGCCGCGGTTGAAGATCAGCACGCGATCGCAAATCGCCGTGAGCTGCTCATAATCCGAGCTGGCGCAGAGCACCGCGGCGCCTTGCCGCGCGGCCTCGGCGATCGCCGCGAAGACCTGCGCCCGCGCGCCGATATCGACGCCTTGCGTCGGCTCGTCGAGCAGGATGAGACGCGGCCGGGTCTGGAACCATTTTGCGAGCAGGACCTTCTGCTGATTGCCGCCGCTCAGCGAGGCGAACAAGATTGCCGGATCGCGCGGCCTGACATCGAAGCGGCCGACAAGGGCCGCGGCGTTGCGCGCCAGCTTCGCATCGGAAAGCGCCCAGGCCCGGCTGACGCTCTCCATCACCGGTTGATTGAGATTCTCCTTGACGCTGAGACTGGCGACGGCGCCCGCAGCGAGACGATCGCCCGGGATCAGCACGCAGCCCCGCGCGATCGACAGGCGCGGCGTTAGGCTTGCGATCTCGCTGCGCACGCCGTCGATCTCGATCGCGCCGGCCGCGGCGGCCGCGGCGCCATAGGTCATGTAGACGACTTCGTCATAGCCGGAGCCGATGAGGCCGGTCAGGCCGACCACCTCCCCCGGCGCCAGCGACACGGAGAATGGCCCAAGCGATCCGCCGCTCAATCCGGAAATGACGATCGAGGGAGCGGCGAGTTCTTTCGCGGCGGGGCGAAGCGCTTCGAGATCGACATGCTCGCCGACGATCAGGCGGATGACCTCAGCCTTCGATGTCGCCGCGGTCTCGAACACGCCGGCGACGCGGCCGTCGCGCAGCACCGTCGCCCGGTCGGTAATCTCCAGAACCTCGTCGATATCGTGCGAGACGAAAATCACGCTGGCGCCGTCGGCGACGATTCCACGGATCAGCTTAAACAGCGCGTCGACATCTTGCGCCGGCAGGAACGGCGTCGGCTCGTCGAGGACCAGAAGGCCGCGCGTGAGCGCCTGCCCCTTGTCCCTCGTCACCTCGTCGAACGCGCGGACGATCGCCAGTTGCGCCCGCTCGACCGGGGTCAAGTCCGCCAGCGGACTGGTCGGTTCGAGGCGGATGTCGTAGCGCTCGAACAGGCGCCGAGCGCGCCGCGCCTCGGCGCGCCAGTCGACATACCAGCGATTCTCGGCGGCGAAATCGGAGAGAAGCAGATTTTCCAGAACGGTCAGCGACGGCAACAGCCCGAGATGCTGATGGACAAAGCTGACGCCGTTGGCGCGAAGGGCGGCCAAGCTGACCGGAAGCGAGACGGACCGCCCGTCGATTTCAATCTTCGGCGACCCGTCCGGACTGTGGAATCCCGACAGGATTTTGATCAGGGTGGACTTGCCTGATCCGTTCTGTCCGAGCAAGCCGTGCACTTCGCCGTGGCGAACGGTCAGGCTGACATTGTCCAGGGCCTGCGCGCCGCCGAAGCTCTTCGAAAGGCCTTCGATCCGAAGAACCGGCGGCGCCGAGGCGCCGCCGCGTCCGCCTCCTTCGGCATGGCTCAGTGCAATTGCCACAGCTTGCGATATCCCTCGATATACGCGTCGCCATAGCCGGTATTGACCTGAGGCGGCTTGCCCGCCGTGTCGGCGTTGCTCTTGTCGAAAATGAGCAGAGGGATTTTAGGGTCTTTCACGGTGGGAAGGCCGCAAAGCATGCGCATCTCGGAATCGACGACGGCATGGCCGATCCAGTCGAGATTTTCGCCGATATCGACCTCGATCTTGCCTTCCTGCACCATTCCGATGGCGAAGGGCGTACCATTGAAGGTGGCGACTTTCACCTTATCCGTACGGCCGGTGATCGTGACCGCCGGAACGACCCATTGGGTCAGCACGTCGTAGATCGGGATCACGTAATTGACGGTGGGATCGGCCGTCAAAGCTGCCTGCACATTGGTCTGCGTCTTGGTCGCCATGTCCGGGATCGTCACGTTGACATAGGTCGACTTGCAGTTCGGACACTTGGCCAACTCTTCCTTGATGCCGCTCATCATGGAATCGGTTGAAAGCACGTCGTTGATGCCGACGATGATCGCGTTGACTTTGCCGTCCGTCTTCCAGATCGCCCAGTCGGCGAGCAACGCCCCGGCGCGCTTGTAGTCGATGGGCACCACGCCGGTCACCCCGCCGGGAAGCGGTTGTTCATAGCCGGTCAGATGCGAGGCGACGACTTTGAGGCCTGCCGCCTCCGCCGCCTTGACCTGCGGCTCGAGGAAGCGCGGATCGGCCCCCGCCAACAGATCGATGAGATTGAACTTGTTGTTGATCGCGTAGTCGAAGCCCTGCACCCATTGCGTCGGCTGACCCTGGTTCTCCCATATTTTCAAAGTGAAGCCGATATCCTTCGCGACCTTGGTCATGCTCGCCTGGATCGTCTTGATGAACGGCACCGCGCTCGAAGCCGGGATGGAGAGGATCGACTTGCCCTTCATGCAGGCGGCGGCGTCGAACGCCTCGCCCGGCGGCTGGAAGGTCGGGAGCTTTCGATAGGGCTCGAGTTGCTTTTGGGCCTGGGCGGCCTCGGGGCTTTCCGCGAACGCCGCTCCGCCGAACAGTTGAATTCCCGCGATGACGCACGCGGCCGCAATGCTGCTCTTCATGGGTCTCCCTCCCCTCGATGGCGATGAACCGCGCGAGCCCGATCGCCCGGGCCGGATCGATGCCCGACAGCCCTGGACAGGGAAATATCAATTATGTATTCGAAATGCAATCTTTGTGCGAGAGCTCGCCATGCGGCGCGCCCAGCCAAAGGAAACGAAGCGGGAGCGGCGGCATGGAGGGCGTGGACGAGGATCGCGCGATCGCCGACCTCCGTACGCTTGCCCGCTTCGGCAAGGCGGGAGGCGGCGTCAACCGCCCCGCTTTGACGGACGCCGATCTCGAAGCGCGCGAATGGCTGCGGGCGCGGATGGCCGAAGCCGGCCTCGACGCCGCGATTGACGGATTGGGCAATGTCCTCGGCCGGGCGCCGCGCGCCCGCGCCGCCTTGCTGCTCGGCTCGCATTCCGACAGCGTTCCGAACGGCGGCTGGCTCGACGGCGCTCTCGGCGTCGTGTTCGCGCTCGAAGTCGCCCGCGCCCGCCGGGCGGCGCGGCCCGACGCGGCGGTCGGCGTCGATGCGATATCCTTTTCCGACGAAGAAGGGACCTTCCTCGCCTGCGCCGGAAGCCGCTCGTTTTGCGGCGCGCTCGCCTCCGAAGACCTCGAGAAGGCGCGGAACGCTGCGCAGGAGCGGCTGATCGACCGCCTCCGCGATCTTGAACTTTCCGGCCGTCCCTTGGCCCGGCTTGATCGCGAACGCCACCGCGCCTTCCTCGAAGCGCATATCGAACAGGGCCCGCGCCTGATCGAAAGCGGCGTCGGAATCGGCGTCGTGACCGGCATTGTCGGCTTGCGCCGACGCCGCGTGCGCTTCGAAGGCCAAGCCGATCACGCGGGCACGACGCCGATGGCGATGCGCCGCGACGCCGGCTTGGCGATGCACGCTTTCGCCGTCGCCGCCGCCGAGACGCTGCGCGCCGCGGGGTCCGCGGATTCCGTCTGGAATTTCGGCGTCGTCTCGGTGAAGCCCGGGGCCGCCAATGTCGTTCCCGACGAAGCCGAGATCGTGGTGGAGTTCCGCGATCTTTCGACCGCGGTGATGAACCGCATGGACGAGGCGCTTCTGGCGCTGATTGCCGAACGGGACGGCGCCGCCGGCGTTCGCGCGACCTCCGCGATGATCGGCGAGATCGAGCCGAGCCTGATGGACGAGCGCCTCATCGCCCGCATCGAGGCCGCCGCCGATCGGGAAGGCGCACGCCGCCAGCGGATGCAGAGCGGCGCTGGACATGACGCGATGATTGTCGGCCGCCGCATTCCGGCGGCGATGCTGTTCGTGCCAAGCATCGGCGGCCGCAGTCATCACGTTTCCGAAGACACCGACGAGAAGGACATACGCCGCGGCCTCAGAGTCTACGCCCGGGCCGCGCAATCGATCGTGGAGGCGCTTGAGCCGGACGGCCGAGGGGCGCCGTGAGCGAAGTTCGACGAAAGAGGCTACGATGAGAATGATCGGCGTGGATGTCGGGGGCACGTTCACCGACATCGTCTATTGCGACATGTCGTCCGGCGAACTCGCCATCCACAAGGTCTCGACAACGCCCGACGATCCCTCGCGAGCGATCCTGCAGGGCGTTGCGGAGATTTGCGCCGAGAACAACGTTGCGCCTGACACAATAGACTACGTGCTGCACGGCACCACGACCGCAACCAATGCGGTGCTCGAGCACAAGGGCGCGCGCACCGGGATGGTGACCAATCACGGCTTTCGCGACATCGTTCATATCGCGCGCCATCAGCGCGTCGAGCACTATTCGATCATGCAGGAATTGCCGTGGCAGAATCGGCCGCTCGCGCCGCGTCGCCATCGCAAAGTCGTCAAAGGCCGGCTCATTCCGCCGCATGGCGAAGAACTGGAGCCGCTGGACGAAAAGGATGTCATCGCCGCCGCGCGCGCGTTGAAGGCGGAAGGCGTCGAAGCCGTCGCCGTCTGCTTCCTGTTCTCCTATCTCAATCCCGCCCACGAAGACCAAGCCAAGCGCATCCTGGCGCGCGAATTGCCCGGCGTGTTCATCGCCACCTCGTCCTCTGTCTCGCCGCAATTCCGCGAGTTCGAGCGCTTCACCACGGCGGCGCTCTGCGCTTTTGTCGGCCCGAAAATGCGGACCTATATCGGCAAGCTCGACGCCTCCTTGCGCAGCGCAGGTCTTCGCGCCGATCTTCGCATCATGGCGTCGAATGGCGGCGTCGCGACGCCGGCCATGGCCGAGGAAAAGCCGGTGATGACTCTGCTCTCAGGACTCGCCGCCGGCGTGCTGGGCGGGGCCTGGGTCGGCGAGCTCAGCGGCCGGCGCAAGCTGATCACCTTCGATATCGGCGGCACCAGCGCCGATATCGGCCTCGTCGTCGACGGCCGCTACGCCGAAACCGATCCTCGCAGCACCTCCATTGCCGGC
This sequence comes from Roseiarcus sp., assembly GCA_035294045.1. Classification (GTDB taxonomy): domain Bacteria; phylum Pseudomonadota; class Alphaproteobacteria; order Rhizobiales; family Beijerinckiaceae; genus Roseiarcus. The sequence continues at coordinate 6,760 of DATGLU010000381.1, forward strand.
TTTCCGCTGCTTCTGCCGATGATCGACATTCACACGATCGGCGCGGGCGGCGGCTCGATCGCCTATATCGACCCGGGCGGGGCGTTCCGCGTCGGCCCGCGCAGCGCCGGCGCCGCGCCGGGACCCGCCGCCTATGGCCGCGGCGGCGCGCAACCGACCGTCACGGATGCGAATGTCGTGCTTGGACGGCTCGACAAAGACGATTTTCTCGGCGGCAGCATGAAACTCGACGCGCGCGCCGCCGATCAGGTGATCGACGAGCTCGCCGGACGTCTCGGCCTCGGCAAGCTGGAGGCGGCCGAGGGCGTGCTCACCGTCATCAACAGCAATATGGCCAACGCCATCCGCTCGCGTACGGTCCAGAAAGGCGTCGATCCGCGCGAATTCGCCCTCGTGGCGTTTGGCGGGGCCGGTCCGCTTCATGGCGCGGAAGTCGCGAGGATGCTCGGCATTCCCGAAGTGATCGTGCCGCCTTATCCCGGCATAACCTCCGCCATGGGGTTGCTCACCACCGACCTCAAATACGATACGATCCGCACCCAATTCCAGGTGAGCGGAAAAATCGACCTCGATCGTCTCAACGCCGATTTGAAGGACATGGAGCGTCGCTTAGCTGCGCAATTCGCCGCGGACCATCTCGACCCGGACAAGTTCCGGTTCGTGCGCGACGGCGACCTGCGCTATGTCGGCCAGGGCTACGAGCTGAAGATTGCGTTCCCCGACGGAACGCTCGCCGCCGCCGATCTTGAGGCGATCTGGCGCCTCTTCCACAAGGCGCATCAGCGCGAATACGGCCATTTCTTCGAGCAGAATCCAATCGAAATCGTCAATGTGCGCGTCACCGGCGTCGGCGCGATGCCCAAAATCCAGAAACTGCGCGCGCCCGAGGGCGGGTCCTTCGCCGCCGCAAAAGTGCGGATCGGCCAGTGCATGTTCCGCGTCGACGGCCAATTGCGGCCGTTCGAGACGACGTTCTATCGGCGTCATCTCTTACCAGTTGGCGAGACTTTTTCAGGTCCGGCGA